>NZ_BDGM02000002.1:0-175667 GCF_001748485.2 Tepidibacillus sp. HK-1
ATTTTCCTGTTTTTGTTCGAGAAACCGTACAAGACTTGAGGATATGATGTGACGGGATTTCCCGATGTTGTTTCATTTTTACAAGTTTCAGTTTCGGTAATTTGATATAGCCATCCAAAAGCATAATGTTTCCGTTGACCACGTTGGTTGTGTAGGACTGTCTCGCCTTGCGGCTTTTGAACTTAGGAAATTCAACACGACCAGAGAAGAAGTTTTGGTATGCCTTCTGCAAATTCAGTTGAGCGTTTGCCAACGCAAGGCTATCGACTTCTTTGAGCCATGCAAACTCCTTTTTGTACTTGGCAGGAGTCGGGAATTTTTGTTTTTTCAAGGCTTCTTTGTCGTCCTTGAACTTCTCATATGTTTCTTTTCGTTCAGCCAACATTTTATTGTAGACGAAACGAACGCAACCGAAGGTTTTCGCAAGAAATTGCTCTTGTTCTTGTGTTGGGTACAGACGGAACTTATATGCTTTGTTTGCCATATCGAATCACCTCGCTTCAATGGGCGCACCACCCGTTGTGAGTAAGCAAAAGCTTCTCAACATCGTGATTCCATTCTACTAAGGAAATATTGTAATTTTCACCCAGTCTAATTTCATTGATATATCAGCCTTTCATTTATATAAGACTAATTATATCATAGCAAAAAAAGACAACTTTAGGCTACGCCTAACCGAAATTCATCTCCTACTTTCACTGGTACTGGCACACCTTCACGTTTAGAAGTGGGAGACTTCTTTCGGAGGGAAGTTAAATTCTATCATATTGTACATGTTAAATATACAGAGTTGATTAACCCTTTTCTTTCTTATAAGATGAAAGAGTGTAATTAGAAGGGGGAAGTATTCTTCATGTCAGAAGCAGCTATAGCTTACCATCATACTAAAGGTTTTCAAAAACGTTTTTTTATTTTAGTCGCAACCGTTAGTATTTCTGGCTTTAGTCAGGGACTTTTATTATCTTTATTATCTGTAATCTTAGATCGCCAAGGGGTTCGAGCTGATTTCAACGGGCTAAGTTCTGCAGCTCTTTATGTAGGAATGCTGCTTGCTTCACCCTTTATGGAAGCACCTGTACGGAAATTTGGGTATAAACCGATTATTTTGTTTGGAATGAGTTTGTTAATCGGATCCATGATTCTATTTCCCTTATGGCTTAACTTTTATTTTTGGATTCTTTTACGTTTTCTTGTTGGGATTGGGGACAATGCCCTTCATTTTGCTACACAGGTATGGATTACTTCAACAGTGGCTGCTAATAAACGAGGAAGGAGTATTTCGCTTTATGGTCTTTCCTATGGGATTGGGTTTGCTGCTGGACCATTAGGATTAATGTTACTCCCTTATGGAAAATGGGTACCTTTTGCAGTTTCCGTGTTTCTCTTTTTCATTATTCTTATTCCGATCTTACGGTTACAAAATGAAAAGCCGAAATTAGGCCGAGAAACTCATGTAGAGAAGCGTTATCTGAAGGTGTATGCGATCGCAGGGGTTGCTTTAATGCCATTCTTTATCTATGGCTTTTTAGAATCTACACTTAACTCTATCTTTCCGATCTATGGGATGAGAACAGGACTAGAGCTCTCAACTATTTCTAAACTATTATCTGCTTTTGTGATCGGTAGTTTAATCTTGCAGCTTCCGCTAGGTACATTAAGTGATTATATCGGGAGAAGAAAAGTCTTAATTCTTGCTACTTTTAGTGGAGGAATTCTTTTTGCCCTCGTTCCTATGTTTCATACCACGATTCCTTTATATATCATCTTTACGTTAGCTGGCGGGCTAGTCGGATCATTGTATTCATTGGGCTTAGCTTATGTGGCCGATCTAATCGGACCAGCATTGATCCCAACAGCTAATATTATTGCTACCATTCATTTTGGGGTTGGTAGTATTATTGGGCCTTATCTAGGGGGAAGCTTCATTAATCATATTTCTCCACAAAGTTTGTTCTACTTAATTGGAGTCGTTGTCGTTTCTTTTGCATTTTTTGGGTTCTTTAGTACATTAGTAAAAAGATGCAAAAACAGAAGGAAAACTAATATATAAGAGCCATTGGATTATTCTCCAACGGCTCTTTCTGCGAGGACAGAAGCATTGACAACGCCAAAACCTTGGGCAAAGGATGAGGAATCTTTAAGCCTTGTTGCTGAGCGTCTTAGCATGTAAGAAAGCTGTTGAGGCGTTAAATTCGGGTATCTGCTTAACATCAGGGCGGCAACGCCTGAAACATGAGCAACAGCCATCGAGGTTCCGCTTAATTCTCTAAAGGAATCGTTCAACCAAGTAGAGGTGATTTTTTCCCCGGGTGCAGCTAAATCAATATTCGGGCCAATCGTACTAAATTTTGAAATTTGATCCTGTTCATTGATAGAACTTACAGCAATGGTCTCCTCAAATTGTGCTGGATATTCTAGCCGTCCCCTTGTACCTTTATTCCCAGATGCTGCAATCATAATAATACCTGCCTGATGGGCTCTAGCAATCGCTTCCCTAAAAGAAGCACTGGGTTCATTAAAACCAAAGCTCATATTAATAATCTGTATGCCATTGCCAATACACCAGTCAATGGCTTTAATAATATCAGACAGTTTTGCAGTACCGTCTTTATTAAAGGCTTTTACTGCATAAAGATCTACTCTTGGTGCAACACCTACTACACCAAACTGGTTATTTACCGCACCTATTGTACCGGCCACATGTGTTCCGTGTCCATTGTGATCATAGGGTGGAAGAAGAGGATTTAGAATATTGACTCCACCCTTGACATTGTTGTGTAGATCTGGATGGTCATAAGCAATCCCTGTATCAAGTACTGCAACGCGTACCCCTTTTCCTTGCGTTGTTGACCATGCCTTTTCTGCTCCGATTCTTCGAATCCCCCATGGAACAACTTGTGCCTTTGGTGTCACTTTCCCTTTCACAGGAATAAAGATTTGCACATCAATGTCTTCTTCAATTTGAAAAAGGGCTGGATGGTTCCTAAAGGCACTTGATGGATAATCTTTAGGGAACAACCCAACAAAAGCATGTAGGTGTTTAAGATATTTCAGGTTTCGAATTCGACAAATACGTAAATCACGGTAACAGGCACGTGCTGATGCGTTTGGCCTAAGAAACAGAATTTTATGCTCATATTGTTGATTTCGTCTGCCCCGCTGATCTTCAATCCATTGTCTTAAAAAAAGATGAGGGTGCCAGGGATGAGGAGTCATTTTAATAACTCCCTTCTATTTTTTTTTCTTCTTCTTTGCCGTTTGTTCAATGGCTTTGTTTAATTTCCTTGCTTGTTGTTCTGTTAATAGATTTTCATTTTTTAAGAAATCAAGAGCAGCCCCTGCACTTCCCGTTTGCTGAATTTGATTCGCTAATTTTTTTAATTGATCTTTACTTGTTGGTGCATTGGTTACCCTTTGTACGTATTCTAAAAGTCCTTCTGTACCACTTGTATCCTTTACATGTTTTGCTTCATTTAAAAAACGGGTGAGCTGGTCTTCAGTCATGACATTTGTACCCATTACCGTATTAATTAAATCCACAAAATCCTTTTTTGTTGGTTTTTGTTCTGCCACAATGCATACCTCCCTTATATAATAACTTACTAGAGAAGGCTGAAATCTGTGATGGGATATTGCCTATAAATGCTTAAAAATTGAAAATTGGGCGTAAACAATAGTTGTTTGTAAACAATTGGGCGAAACGTCACCCATACTGGGTCATAGCATATATTGAGAGTCTTTAGAAAAGGGAATTAGAGGAGGAGTCAAAAAGTGAGTTCCCATCATAAAAACAGCAAGTCACAACAATCGTCAAAGACACCAAGACAAAAAAGAACCCCCAGAACATTAGTGATCGATGAGCAGCCGAATAGTCAATTACCAGCATTATTTCCAGAAGGATTTCGTTTAAAAAATTTTGATTTGGTTGGGAAAATAGATGATATGAGAGTCTTAACAAAAGAATTGTCGGTGATGGCTAGGCAATTAGAACAATGGATGAGTGTTGCTCATACTGTGGTTATGGCATTTAAGGATAATGGTGTTCTTCGAGAGGTAGTTAAAGCTTTAGCAAACGTAAATTTATCTGGAGGTGGAAATGGAACTTCTCAAGGGGAGACACCAAAGAATAAAGTAAAAAAATCTGCCCCACCACCATTTATGTTACCTTTTTTCGGTAATATGCAGAATAATGATGATAATGAAGAAGAGGACACATCAGAAAAAAGAAATCATTCCCAAGAAGAAAACCCCTTTGAAAACATCAATATTTTTGAAATCATTAAAAATCCTGCATTTCAAGATATGATGGCAAAACTGTTCTTACAAAAAAAATAATAGGCATCAACTCATGAAAGAAGAAAGCCGATCTCATTCGGCTTTCTTCTTTGTGAGGTTGATGAGCCCTTGTTATTTTTGAAAGGTTACCCTTCCAAAAATGGTGATTAGACTTTCCACATAAACTCCTCAGGAAATATAAACCAGAATATAACAATGAGCGTTAGTATAAAGAGAAGAAGGTGTCTAAGACTCCACTGCATCGATCACAGCTCCTTCCTTGGCTGTTTGCTAGGTGTCTTAATACTAACTTATGACAATCAAGCTTTAATGGCTTAGGCTAGACAACCATTTTTAAAAAAATGGGCGAAAAACGCATAAAAATAGTACCTAAGACTGATTCTTAGGTACTCTTGGTAATAATATTCGAACATGCTTTACACGTGATTCTACATCGATCCGATGGTTAGAACCAATTTGAACGATTGCTGATGTGGATATTCCATTCACTTTGATGTTTCCCACTTGAATATACGGAGATTCATTGTTGATCTTCATTCGTAAAGGCTCTATGATGGTTGTTTTAGGTATAGGTTTTGTATATAAGGGATATCTTGATAGATTGTCTTCTTTACCATCAAAGTAAGGCAATTCTCCATGTACAGCAAATACATTAGCACGGGGTGTAATAAAACGACTATCACCCACCTGAAGAATCGATCCAAAAAGCATAAGCTTCACATTCACGCTATTAACGACTGATATTCGTTTATTCATCATTCCTCCATTATAGGCGCACTAGTGGCAAGTATTGTACAGCCTCTGGTGGAGTATCAAAGATCGCAGAACTACTAATCACTTCAGTGTCTCCTACTAGAAAGACAGAAGAAATAGCAACACCAATAACTTTTATATTTCCTACTGAGAGTTGTCGGTTGACGACAAAAAAGTTCATCATTTATTCTCCTTTGGCGGTAAGTTTTGAATATAATATTCAATCGCTTGTTTAATGTTTCCTATGATTTGATTGACGATATTTTTTTCGATTTCTTGTTCATTTTCTTTATCCCAGTTTTTATACTGATTTAGATAAAGATGGATACGTTCATCCATTTGCTTTTTGATATCTTCGATCACCATTTGTCTTTGTTGATCACTTTCTATTGTACGAAAGTATTTTTGTTCGATTTGGTTGATGTCTTTAAAAACATCATGATTTAAATACTGTAGAACAGACTCTTGGATCTGTGTAAAAAGATCAGCGTGTTTTGTCGAATAAACTTTGACATCTTCAGCAACTTGTTGATTGACTGCTAGTTCTTCAAACATGCCTGAACCATTAGGAGTGAGTCCAATATTTAAGGTTCCTTCAAGGGTTTCAATTTTTAATTGATCAAATTTATACTCAATTTTTTCAATGTTTATTTGACGGTCTTTTTTTATTACTTCCATTTGTTCTTGCAATTGTAAGAGCAAAGCATTTAATTGATTGATACGATCGTTTTGACCTTTTACATGGGAATAAAGATGTTGAACATATTCATATAGATCTGAGTTGTCATGCATATACATCCCTCCTACCTTGTTTTTCCTATTTTATGCACCTAATGAAAGTTAGGTGTTAGCCTAAAAACATAAATTTAATAGGTTGGATGAGGAAACTGCGACAAAGGAGCTTGAGGTGGTCGAAGTTCTGGAACTGGTTCAGTAAATCCACCTGTATTGTAAAGCTGTGATAATGGCTTGATAATTCCGGCACTTCCAATTTGAAAAACCGATGAATTTCCAATACTGTTTATTCTTATATTATGAATAATAATCGTTTGGTTCACATGAAGATTCATGACGATTCCCCCCTACTAAGTGTTAACAGGGTTATCTGCTTCTAGTAAATCATTATCAAGTGTATTAGTATTGCTTAACCCATTATTGGTATTCAAAAAATCCCCAGTATTAAAGGATCCAGAACCTGCATAGGATTTTGAAGTAACTTTTGGCGAAAGGTATAAGGCATCGCCAATATTGACAATTCCACCAGTACCTACGCTGTTTATTTTCACTCCTCCTACGATTGAAGGCATATGCAAACATCCTTTACTTTATCAAATAGTTGAATACCCATAAAAATTCTCATGATTTACTATATGTCTATTTAGAAATAATGGTTCCCCCTTATTCAACAATTGCATAGATTGATATAGAAATGCTTAAGGGAGGAAGTAAAATGGCATTTAATCCTTTCGATTTTATAAAAAACAATCCATTTCAAGAGGATATATTTAAAGATAAAGATTTAGTTGAAGGTTTTTTTGGAGAGAATAATCCCTTTGATCAGCAGTTTTTTGATCGAGTATTTAAGAATGGAAAAGTTATGGGTGAGGATGCAAATTTTGATAAAAGGTTTTCTAGATCCGTACCGATGGATATTGTCCAAAAGCCATATGAGATGCTCTTTATCTTTGAAATTCCGGGAATTAAAAAAAATGACCTTCAGATTAAAATTGCTGGATCAAGACTAACGGTTGAAGGGGAGGTTCGATCAAATTACGATTTTTCGGAAAAGGAAATCATAAAATCAGAAAGAAAGTTAGGAAACTTTTCAAGAAGTGTGATGATTCCAGTCGTATTTGATAGTAAACGAATCCATGCTAGGTACCAAAATGGTCTATTAGTGATTAGAGTTCCTATTTTAAAAACAAATCGCACTGATACTGTGAATGTCCAATTTGTTCATGATGAAAAATAATTAAATTTTTGCTATTATGGTATTAAAGTATGCATTTGCTGAAGGAGAATCATATGGATGTATTTTTGGCCATGATCATTGGTTATTTGTTAGGATCTATTCCCTCTGCTTTAATCGTAGGTAAAAGGAAAAATATCGATATTCGCAAACATGGTAGTGGAAATATTGGTGGCACGAATACCTTCCGCGTTATGGGTAAAAAGGCGGGTTTTTTGGTTTCGATTGCTGATATTCTAAAAGGCGTAATTCCCACAGGGATCGCCCTTTACCTTGGTGGAGAAACGATTGCTGCTTTAACAGGTGTGGCAGCTAGTTTTGGTCATTCTTATTCAATTTTTGCCAAATTCAAAGGGGGGAAAAGTGTGGCGACAAGCGCCGGAGTGATGCTTGTTTTGAATCCTTTGACCGTTTTATTTGGTGCTATTGCTTTTGCCATTACTTTATTCACCACTAAATTTGTATCGTTATCATCTATGTTTGCAGCGATAACAGTAGGGATTTCTCTTTTTATTGTAGAGGAATCTATATCAATTAAATTAGCAGGGGTATTCTTTGTGTTGTTTATTATTTTCCGCCACCATTCAAATATTAAGCGTTTAATGGAAGGAACAGAAAACAAAGTTTTTCAAAAAAAGAAGTTATAATTGAGAGGAGTTAATCTATTGAAAGTCAGCGGGGAATTGAGAGAACTGGTACATAAAGTAGAGGAACCCGTTCAATATTTCTTACAGATCAATGAAGAAAATATTCATTTAAATCCATATATAGGAAAACAGATGAAACTAAGCTATCAAAATGAGATCCATTGTATTCATTGTGGTAGAAAGATCAAGAAATCATATAATAATGGTTCCTGTTATCCGTGTTTTGTCAAGTTACCACAAAATGACCTATGTATCGTAAAGCCACATGAGTGCCATTTTGATCAAGGTACTTGTCGTGATGAATCGTTTGCAGAAGATCATTGTATGGTGCCTCATTATGTATATCTGGCTTTAAGCAGTGATGTGAAAGTAGGGTTAACAAGAAAGACAAATGCTTTTAAACGTTGGGTAGATCAAGGAGCGGTTCAGTCAATTCCAATTGCTGAGCTTCCTACACGAAAAATGGCGGGTGAATTGGAATTTTATTTATCCCAGTTTATGCCAGATAAAACCAATTGGCGAAAGATGCTAAAAGGAGAAATTGCAGAAAAGGATCTTTTTAAAATCAGAGAGGAGATACGAGAAAAGATTCCTGAAGAATTCCACCCTTATTTATTAGAAGTTGAACAAATCCATGCATTTATTTATCCTATACTCGAGACCCTAGATCATATTTCTTCTCTAACTTTGGATAAGCAATCCAAAATTGAAGGGCGTTTACTTGGAATTAAAGGACAGTATTTACTTTTGGATTCCGGAGTGATCAATATCAAAAAACATGCTGGTTATCTTGTTCAAATTGAACTAATAGATGAATCAATTTAAAGAGTGTAATAAAACCAAGGAGTGGTTTTATTACACTCTTTTTTCTCACTTTAGAAAAGTATAAGTGCAACGGAGCAATTCCAGTTTGTGTTTAATAGCGAGGAGGAACAAACATTGCAACAAGGACTTATTATTTGGTTTACCGGACATTCCAAATCGGGAAAAACGACATTATCAAAATTACTTTTCAGTGAATTGCAACAAAAAGGATACCGTTGTTATAGACTTGACAGCGATACACTACCTTTATCCATTATTAAACCTCAAGCCGATCGTTGGGAAGAAAGGCAAAGGTTAAAACTTGAAAATATATCTTTTCTTTCTCGGTTATTATATGATAATAACTATTTTGTCCTTATTGCATCCGTAGGAAGGTTTAGTGAATGGAGAGAACTGTTGAGAAAGCAAGTACCTAATTTTATTGAAATTTATCTCACTTGCCCATTAGAAGTAAGATTAGCACGTGATTTTGAAAAAAAATATCAAACTCATCGTGAATATTTTGATTATTACGAAAAACCTAATAATCCTGATGTTGTCATTGATACAAATCACAAGCAACCAAATGAAAGTGTAAATTTGATTATGCAATATCTTCAAATGAAAGGTTTTCTAAAGGGAAGATAATGCCCTTTTTCTACACCTCTTTTCTCTAAAGGGTTCTAATCCAATCCAATTTATCTTTGGATGAATAATTTAAATTAACAATCGTATGGAAAAGAAGTGAATAACTATGCAAAAAGGGCTAGTGATTTGGTTCACCGGTTTACCCAATGCGGGAAAAACAACGATAAGCAAATTGTTGGAAAAAGAATTAAAATTAAAAGGTTATGATGTAGAACGAATTGATAGTGATGAAGTACCTCGTTCATTAACAAAAGAATTAAGTTCTGACTGGTTTATCAGGCAAAAGCAGAAATCCACGAATATTATCTATGTGGCAAAACTTCTGTATAAACATCGTATTATTGTCTTGATTTCTTCTGTAGGACGTTTGCGCAAAATGAGAGAGACTGCTCGTAACGAAATTGATGATTTTGTAGAGATCTATTTAAGATGTTCTTTGAATACAAGGTTAGAAAGAGATCAACTGGCTAAATATTCAAGATACCCTTCTACCATTCATTATTACGAAGAACCAAATCATCCAGAAATGATTATTGATACTGATCAGCTTTCTCCTAATGATGCAGTTCAACAAATATTAGACTATTTATCATCCCAAGGAATGATTGCAGAGCAAAAGTGGATGAATACACATAGAATGAATTACGCCCTTTACCAAGGGATATGACGCTTTTACAAGATTATGAAAGCACGCAAAAATTGTCATAAAAGGGATGTTTTCAATGCTCTCTGCAAATGTTGATCTTTCACCAGATATAATAAAATCACTGATTGAGAAACATTACGATTTAAAAGTTCATTCAATGGTAAAAGTTCGGGCTGTCTACAAAGTGAACACGTCTATTGGATTATTTGGATTTAAAGGTGCTGAAGAATTAACGGATCTGCCGTTGATTGCGAATTATCTTCAAAAGATTAGAGATCATGGTTATACAAAAATTCCTAATTTTCTTCGTTCAAAAGAAGGAAACTATTTAATCAAGTATGAGAAAAATGATTATTTTATGGAGGAATGGCTTGATCTAGAAGAAATCCCCAATAAAAGCTATCCATATGTAAAAAAAATTGGAGAGACCTTGGCTGACTTTCATCATGCAACATTAGAAATTAGACCCGAACAAGATAGCGATAGATTTGAATGGGGAAAACAGCCAGATTTTCTTCAACATTCATATCAAAAACTTTTCGAATGGGATCAAAAATTTTTGTATAAATCCTTCAATTCATTGGAAAAACAAATGTTGGATTTTCTGCTTAAGCGAAACGAACTTGCATACCAATATATTAAAGATGTTGACTATCATGCACTTTTACAGTTCTATCCTGAATCAGCCGCTTTATGTCATGGAGCATTACAATCTCGAAATATCATGTTAGATGAGGCAGGAGAAATATGGCTTATCGATTTTGAAACATTAGCTTTTGCAGAACGTGTTAAAGATCTTGCTCATTTTCTTGAACATCATGCAAAACCCTACCACTGGGATACTCAGATGGTCTTTACATTTTTAAATGGTTATCAATCAAAATTATCTCGTCCAATCACTGATGATGAATGGAAGATTTTTTTCTCCTATTTAGCTTTTCCAAGAAGATTTTATAGCCGGTCGATTCATTATTTTGATAAAAAAGATTTGAAGCCAAAAGATCTTTATAAATTAAAAGAAATGATAGAATCAGAAATAGATAAAGAACCACTATTTACACTATTTTGTCCCTAATATACACACCAGTATATTAGGTTTTTTTAACTTCTATTTTAGGACTAGCCCCATATACATGTAATAGAACATCAAAGGGGGAAGAATAATGGTCTTTAAAAAGAAGTGTCTTATTAGCCTAATACTTGTTATCTCACAAATCTTTTTCTATTTTCCTACAATAGGACAAGCTGAAAGTGCTGATCCAATCTATCAGACCTTATTATCAGGAAAGCGAATATTAAAGGAACGAAATTTTATAGAAGAGGAAAAAGCAACGGTCTATTTAACCTTTGATGATGGGCCAAGTGAATTAACTCCGAAGGTATTAGATATTTTAAAAAAGGAAGGAATAAAAGCAACCTTTTTTGTCGTAGGTAAAGCAGCAGAACAAAATAAAAAAATCATCAAAAGAATTGTGGAAGAAGGACATTCGATTGGAAATCACTCCTATACCCATCAGTATAAAAATTTGTACAGTAGTTTCTCAGATTTTTGGCAAGAAATTCAGAAAACGGAAAAAGTGATTTACGATATCACAGGGATTCGTACTTCCTTGGTTCGAACACCAGGAGGGACTTATAAGAACTGGGATAGTTTTTATTTCTATTTTATGGATCAAGCAGATTATTTGGTCTATGATTGGAATGTAGATAGTGGAGATTCCAAACGCATAGGTGTACCCGCTAAGGAAATCATTGCAACTGTAAAACAATCAAAAGTGACCAAAAAATTAATCGTGCTCATGCATGATAGCAAGTCACACGTAAATACAGTAGGAGCCTTACCATCGATTATCAAATATTACAAGGAGAAAGGATATCAATTTAAAGCGTTATCTGAACAAGTAGAACCTATTATCCAACCCGAAACGGCAACAAGATGGAAGAGAAATAATGAATTTGAAATTAGAGACACTTTCGTTAGAGAAGTGGAAAAGAAAAAAATTGCTGAAGTAGAGCAAAAAGAAGAGCAGAAGGATAAACTCGTTGATGTTTGGATGGTTGAACCTTATTACGAGAAGATTGGAGAGGTCATTTATTCTTATCAAGATGAGATGTGGTGGCTCCCTTTAAAACAGGCTCCAATCCTTCTGGATACAAGAGTAATGGTGGATGAACGGACGAAAATCATAAGACTATACAAAGAAAATACTTCGCTTATGATAAGAGGTCAAGAGCTAAAACGAATCGGACATGAATGGTATATACCATTGATACCTGCCATCCAAGTTTTTCAAAAGAACATTCACTGGAATGAGGAAATGACCTACTTGATTTTAGAACAGGATGAACAGGGATCATTTGTTACAAAAGAAGAATCGATTTGGAGTAAAATCATCTCAAGCTGGGAAACAGGATTTCAGACTATAGTGACCCGTCTTTCTAGGATTTACTTTACCTTTCCTTCTCTATTTTTGTATACTTATAGAAATTAGAAAATGATTAAGAAAAGAGGTAAATAAATGGCATGGTTTGATGCTTTTGCAAAAGATTATGATACTTGGTATCAAACAAAGCTTGGCAACTTTGTCGATAGGGTTGAAAAGGAATTGATTGAATCATTAGCAAGTCCAAAACAAGGTGAGAAAGTGTTAGATATTGGTTCTGGCACTGGAACCTATTCATTATGGCTTGCTAGGAAAGGGTTAAATGTAACAGCCATCGATCAATCAGTAGAAATGATGAAGGTGGCCAAAGAAAAAGCGGAAGCGGAGAAGTTGTCGATTGATTGGAACTTAGGGGATGCTCACCACCTGCCATTTCTTGGTAGTAGTTTTGACTTAGTGATTTCTGTCACAGCGATAGAATTTATGGATCAACCTCAATTGGTTTTACGCGAGGCGATGAGAGTCTTAAAGCCAAACGGTCGGTTAGTAGTTGGTTTATTAACAAAGGAAAGCCCATGGGGAGAATTATATCGACAAAAAGCAATAGAAGATCCAAACAATTTATTTGCTAAGGCACATTTTTATACAGAGAAAGAACTAGAGGACTTATTACCCTATCCTTTAACGATTAAAAAAGGATTATATTTACCACCCGTTCTGGAATTTAATGAAAAAGAGGCGTGGCAGCAAGAAAAAGAAAAACAGGAATTACAAGCAGAACAGGCAGGCTTTTTTGCCGTTCGCTGGGATAAGGAGGAGAAATGATGATATCCTGTCAGGTAGCTCTTTACCCGTTGGCTACAAAAGAGTTTGACCAAGTGATTGTAGAAGCCTTAGATGCTGTAAAACCGTTAAAAGAAGAAGGTTTAACGATAGAAGTCGGATCTATGAGTACGATTTTTAAAGGACCTGATGATCTAGTGTGGAAAGCGGTTCGCCTTTTATTTGATACAGCTAAGCAAAATGGGCAACAGATTGTGTTAAATACCCAGATTTCAAATGAATGTGGATGTGATCTTTAAGAAAGGGCATTTCAAATCTGAGGGGTTTCTCATTTCCTTTTGAAATAAGAAGCTCCTAACATAATTAGTGGAAGAATAAAACCAAGAGCAAGCATATAGGCAAACCATGTTGTAGTGATAAAATCGATAAAATCAGTAATACTTTCAATCATACTCGTAGATAAGGCGATGGTAATGATCAATAACGGTATAACAATTGGTTGATAATCGGTAAGTTTAAAGATTTGGGTAAGGCTTAAAACCCCAGCATAAAAAGTAATTACCAATTTAATAAAAATTGTAATGATATAAGCTAAAATAATAAAGGATTCAATCCTTGTAAGAAAACCGCCAATATTGATTAAGCGAGCCATATTAAGGGGGGCAAAAATAGAGAGTTCAGTAGGCCTCACGTTTAACACAAGAATCGTACTAACAACTATAGCAAATAAAGAAAAGCCTGCCACTAGTCCACCACTAATCACAATTCTAGTTAAATGTTTGCGAATATTTAAAAATGGCAGGATCATTAGAAAAACTGTCATTTCTAAATAGGTAAAGCTTAGTGCCGTAAAGGACCCTTTTATTATAGGTTTTAGGCCATGAGTTAGAATAGGTGACAATCTTTCTAGTTTCATTAAAGGGATTACTAATGAAATAGTTAACCAAACACTTCCAACGGCCAAAAGGGAAATAATTTCATTTATGCGGCCAATTGTTTCTAAGCCTTGTTTTGTTGCAAAAAAAACCAAAATACCTATCATTGCGATAAAAGCGATAATAGGGGTTTCTTTTAAGACAGTCGTTGTAATCATATCTCCTAATTCTCGTAAGAGAATACCAGATAAAAGAATAAAATAGGTGGCATAAATCAAGGCAATGATCGTACCGAATACTTTTCCAAAAAGCGTTTGGCTGATTTCGACTAGCGTTTGATTAGGGAAACGGTTTGCGATCATAACGAGGATTAACAATAAAAGACTACCAAGACCTATAGCAGCCAATAAAGAAATCCAGCTATCTTGCTTAGATTGACTAGTCACCATTCCTGGGACAAATATTAACGCACTCCCAATTAAATAATTAATGATTAACAGCCAGAGCTGAAACTGATTAATCCTTCCATTTTTTAACATGGCGATCCCCCCATATATATTATTCCCTTTATTGCATTTTGTAAAAGTGTAATATATAGTTATCCAAAGAATAGTGCAGCATTAAAGGAGGTAGCAGTGTTGAAGATAGGGGTAATAGGTTTAGGAAAAATTGCAGAAAAAGCATATCTTCCTGTGATAACCGCAATGAAAGGGATTGAGCTTATATTTGTAACTAGAAATAATGAGAAATTAAACTTTTTGGCAGATAAATATCGTGTCAATCAATGGTTAAATGATGTCGATGAACTCCTTGAACAAAATGTGGATGCCGCCTTTGTTCATACAGCTACAGAAGCACATGCTTCAATTATTGAAAAATTATTAAAAAATAAAATACATGTTTACGTAGACAAACCAATTTCTTATTCAATTGAAGAAACGAGGAAAATCGTTCAATTGGCTAAAGATCAAAATGTAAAGCTAATGGTAGGTTTTAATCGTCGCTATGCCCCAATGTATAAGGACTTACCAGAGTCCAAAGATTCGAAAATCATCATTATGCAAAAAAATAGGATGAATAAGATGAAAGAAGTACGAGAGGTTATTTATGATGATTTTATTCACATTGTTGATACACTAAGATATTTATCTAGAGAAGATATTGATCATTTTGATGTTGACTCTGTCGTTCAGAATGGGAAATTACACCAACTTGTAGTGAAGTTTAAGGGTAAGAATTTTACATCAATTGGGATAATGAATCGCGATCATGGAATTAATGAAGAGATACTTGAATATATCGTTCCAAAAAAGAAATGGGTCGTAAAAAATTTAGTTGATACCATTCAATTAGAAAATGGTGAGGAAAAGTGGCTTAGAAGTGGTGATTGGGATTCTACATTATATCGAAGGGGATTTGTTGGAGTCATTGAAGATTTTATAAAAATAGTTTCTAAGGATCTTTCGACAATCAATTTAATGAACGATGCGTTAGAAACCCATGAATGGTGTGAAAAGATTATTGAGAGAGTTAAATAAAATAACGCTAGTTAATTTTTGTTGACAATTAGTGAATTCAATATTATAGTTATAGTATAAGTGGTACGTACCACATGATGTGATTATATTTAAAATACAAGGAAAAGTGAAAGATGATGCGAATAATAGATAAGGGAAGTCGAATACCACTTTATTATCAGTTGATGGAGATTATTATTGATGAAATTGAAACTGGGAAGCTTAAAGAAAACGATCAAATACCTTCTGAACGCGAACTTTGTGAAAAATATGATATTAGCCGCGCCACAGTAAGGCAAGCGATTCAAGAGTTAGAAAAGGAAGGCTATATTTATAAACAACATGGAAGAGGGACTTTTGTTTCTCCAAAGGAGTTTAAACAGGATTTATTACATTTTTATAGCTTTACTGAAGAGATGAAAAAGCTTGGTAAAAATCCTACTTCAAAAGTAGTTGATTTTGAAGTTATTGAAAGCGATGCTAAGGTGGCAAAAAAAATGAATATTTCTCTTGGGGATATTGTCTATAAATTTACTCGTTTACGCTTAGCTGACCAACAACCGATGATGCTTGAAACAACTTACTTGCTATATCATCGTTTTCCCAATATTAAACAAAGTGATCTTGAACAGAAAGCTTTGTATGATATTTTGACTGAAAGATTTAATGTTAATTTCACAAAGGCAGAGGAAAGTTTTCAACCGGTAAATACGAGAAAACATGAGGCGGAATTACTCGAATATAAAGAAAACCATCCAAGTATGATGATCGAAAGAATAACTTACGATAAAATTGGTATTATTGAGTACACTGTAGGAATCGCAAGAGGTGATCGTTTTAAATATCGGGTAGTACTAAATATATAATTTTTTTCGTATAACTGGTAATGATGACATTATATCATTATATGATAATAAGATTTAAAGAATGATTTAAATATGACGAAAGAAGAGGAGAGAATATGAGGCAACTATTCGGATATGATGAGGAATATTTAAAGAGTATATCTGGCTATGTTACAGCAAAAGAGATTCGACAACAACCTAGGTTATGGAAAGAAACTTTAGATATTGTAAAAGGAAACAAAGATTCTATTGATGCATTTTTAAATAAAGTTCTAAACAAGGATAATATAAGAATTATTTTCACTGGTGCAGGAACATCAGCATTTGTTGGTGAGAGTATTGCCCCATATTTAAACAAAAAAATTCCACGAAAAATAGAATCAATAGCAACAACAGATATTGTATCCAACCCTGAAAACTATTTATTTAAAAATGTCCCCACTTTACTTGTTTCATTCGCTAGATCAGGTAACAGTCCTGAGAGTGTAGCTACTGTAGAACTTGCTAAACAGATTGTCGACGAGTTATACCAAATCATTATTACATGTAATCCTGAGGGAGAATTAGCAAAAAAATCCCAAAATGATCCAAACAGTTTACTACTATTGATGCCTGAGGATTCTAATGATCAAGGTTTTGCAATGACAGGTAGCTTTAGTTCAATGGCATTAGCAGCGCTTCTTCTATTTGAAAATATTGATGAAATCGAGCAAGAGATTAACTTGATTATCAATAATGGAGAAAAAATATTAGAAAATATAGCTCCACTAATTAAAGCTTTGGCTGAAAACGATTTCAATAGAGTTATCTATTTAGGCTCTTCTTCATTAAAGGGATTAGCAACAGAGTCTGCATTAAAAACATTAGAATTAACAAAAGGTGAACTTGTTGCAACATATGATTCTTCTTTAGGATTTAGGCACGGGCCAAAAACAATTATCAATAATCAAACTCTGATAGTTTCATATATTTCTAGCGATGAATATACACGGAAATATGAAATCGATTTGCTAAAAGAATTAGCTTCAGAAAAGGATTATCATAAGTTAATAGCGGTATCCTATGAAAAAAATCAAGAAATTGAAAGTTTAGTAGATGATTATATTTATATCAGTGACCAAGGTAAAGTATATAAAGATGATGTTTATTTAATTTTTAATTATGTGTTAATGGCTCAAATGTTTGCATTGTTTAAATCGATTCAACTAGGGTATACTCCTGACAATCCGTGTCCTGATGGAAGTGTGAATAGGGTAGTAAAGGGTGTTAACATCCATCCTTATTTCATATAAATGCACAATTCCTTGTGAGAGGAGGAATCATTCTAAATTATTTTCTTAAACTAGGGTAAGTACATGATGAAGGAATTATTAAACGTTTAAAATCTATCTAGGTGGTGATTGAAATGGCAGAACCCAATATTTTATTAGCACGTATTGACAACCGATTAGTACATGGCCAAGTAGGGGTAACATGGACTACGACATTAGGTGCCAATTTATTAGTTGTTGTTGATGATCAAGTAGCAAAAGATCCTTTACAACAGCAATTGATGGCTGTAACAGCTGAATCATCTGGTGCGGGAATTAGATTTTTTACAGTAGAACATACCATTAATATTATTCATAAAGCTGCACCATCTCAAAAAATCTTTATTGTATGTAAAACGCCTGAAGAGATAAAGAAACTAATAGACGGTGGGGTACCTATCAAAGATGTAAATGTGGGTAACATGCACTTTTCACAAGGGAAACGTCAAATTAGTAAAAAGGTTTATGTAGATGATAAAGACTTAGAAAATCTACGTTACATTAAATCAAAAGGAATCAATGTATTTATACAAGATGTCCCTGGGGATATCAAAGAAAATATTGAGTAGGAGGGGATCTTATGCATGATATTACATTAGTTCAAGGTATATCTTTAGCAATCATGGCAATTATTGTTGGGATTGATTTTTGGCTTGAGGGTTTATTTATCTTTAGACCTATTATTGTTAGTACCTTAACTGGACTTATATTAGGAGATCTACAAACTGGTTTAATTGCTGGTGCATTAACTGAATTAGCATTTGCAGGTTTAACTCCTGCAGGTGGTACACAGCCACCAAACCCAGTATTAGCTGGAGTGATGACAGTTGTGATAGCATATACAACTGGAACAGATGCAAAAACAGCGATTGGTTTAGCTTTACCTTTTAGCTTTTTAATGCAATATATCATTTTATTCTACTATTCTAGTTTTTCATTTTTTATGGCTAAGGCAGATAAATATGCTGAAGAAGCGGATATTAAATCCTTTATTAGATTAAATATTTTAACTACATCTATAGTAGCCGTGACTTATGGTATTGTAGTATTTTTAAGCACATATGTTGCCCAAGATGCAATGCAACTTTTAGTAAAATCAATGCCAGCATGGTTAACACATGGATTTGAAATCGCAGGGGGTATATTACCTGCTGTCGGATTTGGAATGCTATTAAAAGTAATGCTAAAAGGGCAGTATGTACCTTATCTAATTGTGGGATTTTTAGTAGCATCCTTTATTCCTTTTTCTAATCTATTACCTGTTGCTATGGTTGGGGCTGCATTCGCCATTTATGAATACTTCAATTCGAAAAACAAGGCTCAATTAGTACAAAAAGTTGCTGTGGAAGGAGATGACTATAGTGAAGGAATCTAATAAAGTATTAACAAAAAAGGATATTACTAAATTAGGGTTATTATCCTCATTCCTGCAAGCTAGCTTTAACTATGAGAGAATGCAAGCGGGTGGTTTTACTGTTGCACAATTACCATTCTTAAAGAAAATATACAAAGATGACAAAAAAGGTCTCTCTGAAGCAATGAAAGACAATTTGGAGTTTATCAACACACATCCAAACTTAGTCGGCTTTTTAATGGGATTATTATTATCTCTAGAGGAAGGAAAAGAAGACAGAAACTTAATAAAAGGTTTAAAAGTTGCATTGTTTGGGCCATTAGCAGGAATAGGGGATGCAATCTTTTGGTTTACGATTCTACCCATCGTGGCTGGGATAAGTGCATCATTTGCTGAACAAGGAAGTATTTTAGGACCAATTATTTTCTTTAGCGTTTATTTAACTATATTTGCTTTTCGTATCGTATGGACTCACCTAGGTTACAATTTGGGTGTAAAAGCGATTGAAAAAATAAAGACTAGTTCACAAACGATCTCTAAAGCTGCAACTATTCTCGGAGTTACAGTTATTGGTGGCCTAATAGCATCTTATGTGCATATCAATATTTTAACTGAGATCGCAATCAATGCAGAACATTCAGTATCATTACAAACTGATTTCTTTGACAAAATATTCCCAAATATTTTACCAATGGCTTATACATTGCTTATGTTCTACTTCTTGAAAAAGAAAAAAGTTAGCCCTGTTGTATTAATCTTGGGAACATTTATTATGGCGATTGTGATGTCCTTGTTAGGAGTGTTATAAAATGAAAAGAATCATGAAAAAAATCATGATTGTAAGCGGACATGGAAACTATGCAACTGGATTACAAAATTCAATTGAATTATTAGCGGGAAAAAATGATGATTTATACTTCATTGATTTTACAGCAAATGATACGGATTTAACTTTAAAGGAAAAAATGGCAAATGTGGTAAAAGAAAATCAAGATTCACAAATATTATTTATCTGTGATATTCTTGGAGGCACACCTTTTAAAGTTGCAGCAGAAATTGCTAATGATCATGATTATATGGAAGTAGTTGCTGGATGTAATATTGCTTCAATATTAGAAGCGTTATTCCAAAAGGAAACTCTTTCTATAAGCGAATTAGCAGATTTTATTGTTTACTCAAGTAAACAAGCAACAATTAGATTTCAAAAGATCACCAATTTTCAAGTAGAAAGTAATCAAGAATTAGAGGAAGGAATTTAATCAAGGAAGAAAGCAGAGTTGTTTTATTAAAATAAACTCTGCTTTTTACAATACTTTAAGGAGAAAAAGCAATGAGGATATTAGGAATTGATAGCAACGAATTAAAGAGAATCGAAGGATATAATACAAGTTATGAGATGGTGAACCAACCAAATCTTTGGCTCGATGGAGTGAACATCATTAAAGAAAATAGAAGTAAAATAGAATCCTTTTTGAATGAAGTTTTCTCGATAGAGGGATTAAAAATATATTTGGTTGGTGCTGGAAGTTCTGCAAAGGCGGCATCAATTGTACAGAATTATATACTGAGAGAGACAAATAAAGAAGTCTTCGCTATAGCATCAACAGCTTTATTAACCCATCCTGAGCAGCATATTTTAGATGATAGCCCAGTTCTATTGGTCTCTTTAGGAAGCTCAGGTAATACGACAGAAGCACTAGAGGCTGTTGAAATTTTTAAGAGCAAAAGTAAAAAATTATATCAATTATTGATCATTTGTTCTGAAGAAGGGGAAATTGTTAAAAGATATATGAATGAAGAAGAGGTACTTTATATCCCTATTCCCAAAGAAACTAAGGGGAAAAGCTTTGCAGCTACCGGTGAGTTTACTCTATTAGTTCAATACGCCTTAATGATTTTTGATATTCATAACTTTGATTACTATAATAGTATGTTTAAACACATTGTTTCTGATGTTGAAACGTTCTTTAAAGAAGATATATATAAGGTTCATGCAATAAGCAATAGAACATATGATAATGTTGTGAGTCTAGGTTCTAATGTGTTAACCTTTTTGGCATCAGAGATGTGTTTAAAAATCAGTGAACTTTCAAGTGGTTTACAGAGTTCCGAATTCCATTCCATACTAGAATTTAGACATGGTCCTAAATTGGTAATGAACTCAAACACTTTAATCACGTTCTTTTTTAGTCAAGATGATTATGCAATAAAATATGAAAAAGATATGTTAAAAGAATGTTATCAAGATAAAAAGAACAGCACTATTGTAGCAGTATCAATGAACTATGATAGTGAAATTGACGAAAATAGCGATTATTATTTTTGTTTTAATAAAGGTCAATTTAATTATTTAGATGATTCTCATATTATTTTTCAATATTCTATATATTTACAAGCCTTGGCTATATTAAAGTCAATTCAGCTAAAAGTTTCACCTGATCATCCGGATCAAACCGGTGCCGTGAATAAGGTTGCTCAAGGTGTAAATATTTATAAAACAAGCCAATTGTATAACTCGTTCAATTGACGAGAATGATATCACTTATGCGATCCAAAGGTTTTATTATAATATTGAATTACTGAATAACTAATTGTTTTAAAATTTAAAAAAGAATATGTTATAATTGGTACGTACGTCATAATATCATGATTTATGCTATAATAAATGAGATTCAACCTATAAGGAGGAATGAAGATGTCAATTGTCTCAACAAAAGAAATGCTTCTTGATGCCCAAAAAAGAAAATATGCAGTACCCGCTTTTAACATACACAATTTAGAAACCGTTCAAGTGGTAGTTGATGCTGCTGCTGAGTTACAATCGCCAATTATTCTAGCAGCTACTCCAAGTACCGTAAAATATACTGGTCCAGATTATTTGTTGGCTATCGCAAATGTAGCAACGGCTAGATACAATATCCCTATTGCTCTTCATCTAGACCATTCAGAAGATATTGATTACATTAAACAATGTATTGATTTGGGGTACAAATCGGTTATGATCGATGCCTCTCATGATCCATTTGAGGAAAATATTCGAAAGGTAACAGAAGTGGTTAATTATGCACATCGATTTGGAGTAACAGTGGAAGCTGAATTAGGACGACTTGGTGGGCAAGAAGATGATTTAGTCGTAGATGAAAAAGATTCAATATTTACAGATCCGGAAAAAGCTGTTGAATTTGTTGAAAGAACGAAAATAGACTCATTAGCTATAGCAATTGGAACAGCTCATGGATTATATAAAGCTGAACCAAAATTAGACTTTGATCGGCTTGAACGGATAAATCAACGAATAGAGATACCATTAGTTCTTCATGGGGCTTCGGGAATTCCAGATAAAGATGTAAGAAGATCGATTGAACTAGGAATTACCAAAGTAAATATTGCAACAGAATTAAAGATTCCATTTTCTAATGCGGTAAAGCAATTTTTTAATGAACATCCAGAGGAAAGTGACCCAAGAAAATATTTGACTCCTGGTAAAGAAGCGATGAAAAAGGTAACGATTGAAAAAATTAAGTTATGCGGTAGTGATGGCAAGGCTTTATAAGGAAGTGATTCTTTTTGATAACAACCATAACTTTAAATCCATCAATTGATCGAAGATATGTCGTCCAAGATTTTCAAGTTGGACATATATTTCGAACAAGGCAATTTGAAGCAACAGCAGGTGGAAAAGGACTTAATGTTGCTAGGGTCGCAAAACAATTAGGAGAAGAAGTTTACACAACTGGCTTTTTAGCGGGAAGAAACGGTGACTTCATTGCAGAACAGTTAAATCGTATAGATGTTAAAAGTAATTTTATTAGGATTGATGGTGAAACACGTAACTGTATAGCGATTTTATCGAACAGTGGTATGCAAACTGAAATATTAGAGTCTGGTCCAAAAGTTACGCCAGATCAAATAGGCATTTTTCTCTACGAATATGAAAGAATACTACAAGATAGTTCAGTGATAGTTGCATCAGGTAGTTTACCCGAAGGGGTACCTATATCCATGTATTACGAGTTAATCATTAGGGCAAAGAAAAAGGGGAAAAAATTTATTTTGGATACAAGTGGTCTTGCATTAAAAGAAGCAGTCAAAGCTTCCCCTTATTTGATTAAACCAAACAAAAGAGAATTAGAATCACTAATGAATCGACCTATTGACTCAGAAGAAGAGATCATTGAAGCTGTCAAAGAAATTAGTCAAAATAGTATTGAATTTGTAGTTGTTTCCTTAGGAAGTGATGGTGCAATCATAATCCATAAAGATATAGGGTATAAGGTGAAAACCCCAAAAATAAAAGTAAAGAATCCAGTTGGGTCAGGGGATTCCATGGTTGCAGGCTTTGCAATTGGACTTAACAGAAACTATGAAATAGAAGAAATGTTAAAATTCGGCGTGGCATGTGGAACTGCAAATGCAATGGAAATGGGTACAGGGCAAATTCGGAAAGAAATTGTAGAATCAATTTTTAAGAAAGTTACAATAGAAAAGGTAAAAGTATAATTACTCAAATTTTATTTAAACGGGAGATGGAAGTAATGCTATCAAAACAAGTTATCATTAATAATGAAACAGGATTACATGCAAGACCTGCTTCGATGTTAGTTAAAGAAGCTAGTAAATATCAAAGTGAGATTACCATTACAGTAGATGATAAAGAAGCAAATGCAAAAAGTATCATGAGCGTATTAGCTTTAGGAGCTAAAAAAGGACAAACAGTTCAAATTCGTGTAAATGGTCTTGATGAAGAAAATGCTTTACAAGGTGTGCACTCATTATTTGAACAAAACTTTGGGGAGTAAGGAGAAACTCATTAAACCTAATGCATATAACCGTTGAATGTTTTTATACTAAACAATATGAATATAAATTCAGAGTCAAGAGGGGAGAATATCCCCTCTATTTGATAACTTCATACAATGATTTTATTTTTCTTAACAAATGGTATAGACAACTAGTTATCTTAATGATAAGATCAATTTAGAAATAAATAAAAGGAGTCCTGACAGCATGGTTCCAAACAGAAACCGCTTTATTATTTCAAATGTGACTATTTTCAAACAAGACGAAAAGATTGAAAATGGCTACATTAGAATTGAAAATGGAATAATATTAGAAA
This sequence comes from Tepidibacillus sp. HK-1, assembly GCF_001748485.2. Lineage (NCBI taxonomy): Bacteria > Bacillati > Bacillota > Bacilli > Caryophanales > Bacillaceae > Tepidibacillus > Tepidibacillus sp. HK-1. Next base: position 23,948 of record NZ_BDGM02000002.1, read on the forward strand.
TTGATGAGATGGATAAGTTTCAAAATACAGACAATATTGAAGTAATCCAGTTATCAAATGATTATAAACTCATTCCAGGAGCGATCGATCTTCATATTCACGGAGCTGCAGGTGCAGACACAATGGATGCAACTTTTGAAGCGATTGAAACCATTGCAAGCGCATTACCTAAAGAAGGAACAACCGGTTTCTTAGCAACAACGATTACAAAGGAGAAAGAAGAAATTGAACAGGCTTTGATTAATGTAGCTAATTATATGAGGACAGAAAACCGGTCTGGGAAAGCTGAGGTTTTAGGAGTACATCTAGAAGGGCCATTTATCTCGTCGAAAAGAGCTGGTGCACAACCTCCGCACGCCATTATTGAACCAGACGTTGAACTATTTAAAAAATGGCAAACAATTTCAGGAAATCATATTAAGTTAGTAACCTTAGCCCCCGAAAGGAAAGGAGGATTGGAATTAACTGCCTACTTGCGAGAAACAGGTGTTGTTACTTCTATTGGACATTCTGATGCCATTTATCAGGAAGTGGTAGAAGCAATCAAAGTAGGTGTTACACATGCCACCCATCTATTTAATGGAATGAGGGGATTACATCATCGCGAACCTGGAGTTGTTGGGGCTGTATTACTACATGATCAAGTCAAAGCGGAACTTATCGTAGATGGTATTCATGTGCGACCGGAAATGGTCAAATTAGTTTTTCAGCAAAAGGGTAAGGAAGGTGTTGTTCTGGTAACAGATGCCATGAGGGCAAAATGTTTAGGAAAGGGTATTTATCAATTAGGAGGGCAAGAAGTTTTTGTTGATGATCAACAAGCATCCTTAAAAGATGGTACATTAGCAGGTAGCATTTTAAAAATGAAGGATGCAATGAAAAATATGATGAATTTTACGGATTGTACGTTAGAAGACGTTATCCATATGAGCTCAATAAATCCAGCTAAACAACTTAATGTATTTGATAGAAAAGGTAGTATTAAAGTTGGTAAGGATGCTGATCTTGTTTTACTTGATAAAAATAACCAAGTCGTTATGACATTTTGTAGAGGCGAATTAGCATATAACCGGGAAGGAGGAAAAGGAATATGAAAATCATTGAGGTAGAAGATTACAAAGCATTGACTAAAAAGACTTCAGAAATCATTATCGAACGTGTATCTCAGTCTACTTTTTTGACACTTGGTTTGGCTACAGGATCAACTCCTTTAGGCGTATATGAAAATTTGCGTGAGGACTTTTTAAACAATAAAACTTCATATCAACATGTGCAAACATTTAATTTAGATGAATATGTAGGTTTGTATAAAGAAAATCCAAATAGTTATTACTATTACATGAGAGAAAACCTTTTTAATCATATTGATATTCCATCAGACCAAATACACATTCCAAATGGTATGGCGGAAGATTTAGAGATCGAATGCCAAAGATATGAAGGACTTATTGAACAAGTTGGAGGTATAGATCTACAACTTTTAGGAATTGGCGTAAATGGGCATATCGGTTTTAATGAGCCTGGAACAGCTTTCGATTCAACTACGCATGTCGTAAAATTAGCTGAATCAACTCGAAGAGCTAACTCTCGTTTTTTTCATGATTTATCTGAGGTTCCGACACATGCGATTACAATGGGGATCGCTACAATCATGAAAAGCAAGCAGATTATATTATTGGTTTATGGTTTAAAAAAGGCACAAATATTACACGATTTAATGACTAAGGAGATAAATGAAGAGCTTCCAGCTTCTATCCTAAAAAAACACCCGAATGTGACTATTATTGCTGATGCAAAAGCAATGTCTATAATCAATGAAAAGGAAAGAGTTGGTGCGTATGATCAATAAAAATTCTCCTTTACCGATCTACTATCAGCTTGAGGAAATCATTAAAGAAATGATTGAAAAAGAGGAATTAAAACCGGGTGATTTAATTCCTTCAGAGCGAGAGTTTTCCGAAAAATACGAGATAAGTAGAATGACTGTTCGCCAAGCTATCAACAGTCTTGTAAATGACGGGTATCTACTTCGTAAGCAAGGCAAAGGTACCTATGTAGCAAGACAAAAAATTGAGCAAACCTTAAAAGGGCTAACAAGTTTTTCAGAGGATATGAAAACCAGAGGAATGGAACCAAGTACGAAGTTAATTGATTTTAATGTTATTCCTAGCAGTCTTGGGATTGCAACTAAATTAGCGATTGAAGAAGGAACACTTATCTATGAAGTAAAACGGGTTCGATTGGCGGATCATATACCAATGGCATATGAGGTTTCATATTTACCTGTAGATCTAGTAAAAGGGTTAAATAAAGAAATCGTTAATGGTTCTTTGTACGAATATATTGAAAATATTTTAAATATGAAAATTGGTCATGGAACTCAAGTGCTTGAGGCGTCAATAGCTAGGAAAACAGAAAGTGAAATATTAGATATTCATGAAGGGGCACCTGTTTTAATGATACAACGTTACAGCTATCTTGAAGATGGGAATCCATTGGAAGTAGTTAAGTCCGTATATCGTGCTGACCGATACAAATTTATTATTGATATGCCAAGGGTGAAATGATGGAAGAAAAGAAAACGATTACAGAACAGAGTAACCAGAAAAGCTTAAAAATTGATGAAATGAGTTCTTTGGAGATTATTACTCTAATGGCAGAAGAAGATCAAAAAATTTATCTAGCCATAGAAAAAACTCTTCCAACAGTTGCAAAGGCTGTCGATGCGATCGTTGACCGTTGGCAAAAAGGGGGAAGATGCTTTGTTGTTGGGGCTGGAACGAGTGGACGACTTGGAGTTCTTGATGCAGTTGAGTTAATTCCAACTTTCTCAATTGAATCGGGAAGATGGATAGGGCTCATTGCTGGAGGATATGAAGCCATGTGGAATCCTTTAGAGGAAAATGAAGACGATGAAAAACAAGTGGTTGAAGAATTACAAGGATATTTAATATCAGCAAATGACGTTATTATTGGCGTAAGTGCCAGTGGTACTACACCATATGTTCTTTCAGCACTTGATTTTGGTAATAAAATTGGAGCATTAACAATTTCAATTAGTTGTAATGAAAAAACTCCAGCTTCAAAATTTAGTCTATTTGGGATTGAAGCTGTTGTTGGGCCAGAAGTTATTCGGGGTTCAACAAGATTAAAGGCTGGAACAGCTCAAAAGATGATCTTAAATATGATATCTACAGCGACAATGGTTCGCTTAGGGAAAGTTTACCAAAATCAGATGGTAGATATGCAATTAATTAATAAAAAATTGGTTAAGAGAGCAATCTCAACTTTAATGGATTTAACTAATCTATCTGAATTTGAAGCAAAAGATTTACTTGAACAAAGTGAATATCATTTAAAAACAGCGATATTTGTTGCTTTAACACAAGGATCCAAAGAACAAGCTCAGTATTATTTAAGTCAATCTAATGGTAGATTGAAAGAAGCGATTCATCGCTTTTTCAATACAAATCTAAAATGAAGGAAGGGGTCTTATTATGTTAGGTTTTTTACAACGAATTGGTAAAGCATTAATGCTACCAATTGCTGTATTACCTGCTGCAGGCTTATTATTACGTTTAGGTCAACCGGATTTATTAAATATTCCTTTTATCGCAGCAGCTGGTGATGCTGTATTTTCAAATTTAGCGTTGCTTTTTGCAATCGGGGTAGCGGTAGGATTATCAAAGGATGGAAACGGTTCTGCGGGTTTAGCTGGAGCTGTTGGTTATTTTGTATTAACAAAAGGAGCTACTGCCATAAACGAAGAGATCAATATGGCAGTCTTGGGTGGAATTATTGCTGGTATTGTTGCTGGTCTTTTGTATAATCGTTATCATGAGATTAAATTACCAGATTGGTTGGGATTTTTCGGTGGTAAACGATTTGTCCCTATCGTTACCTCTCTTGCGATGCTTATTTTAGCAGGAATCTTTGGCTATATCTGGCCTGTCATTCAAAACGGTATCAATGCCGTGGGAGAATGGATTGTGGGAGCAGGAGCATTAGGGGTTGGAATTTTTGGTTTCTTAAATCGTTTGTTAATTCCTGTAGGGTTACACCATGTACTTAATAGTTTAGTTTGGTTTGTTTTCGGTGAGTTTGGGGGGAAAACAGGTGATCTAAACCGTTTCTTCGCCGGAGATCCTTCTGCAGGTATCTTTATGGCAGGATTTTTCCCAGTAATGATGTTTGGTCTTCCTGCTGCAGCCCTTGCTATGATTGCGACTGCTAAAAAGCATCGACGTAAAGCAGTTGCTGGAATGTTGATTGGGGTCGCATTGACTTCATTTTTAACAGGTATTACCGAACCGATTGAATTTGCTTTCATGTTCTTATCGCCAATTTTATATTTTGTTCACGCTGTTCTAACAGGCATTTCAATGTCTATCGCTTACTTACTAGGAACTCATCATGGTTTTACATTCTCGGCTGGAGCAATTGACTTCTTCTTAAATCTTGGATTGGCCACAAAGCCATGGTTACTTTTTGCTTTTGGTTTAGTTTATGGTTTAGCCTATTTTGTTATCTTTTATTTCTTAATCAAGGTGATGGACTTGAAAACACCAGGTCGTGAAGATGAAGAAATAGAAGAGGGTGGATTAACGATTAGCTCGAAAAAATATGAAGATTTGGCAGTAAAATATTATGAAGCATTAGGTGGAAAAGATAATATTGCACATTTAGACAATTGTGTGACTCGTTTGCGCCTTAAAGTAAAAGATATAACAAAAGTAGATGAAGCTGAATTAAAAAGACTTGGGGCTAAAGGAGTAATTAAGCTTAGTTCTACAGAAATCCAAGTGGTTGTTGGTACAGACGTTGAATTTTTAGCTAATGCCATGCGTTTGATGTAGTGGGGGTTTCTATAATGAAAAGATTATTAGATTGTACAGCATCAGATTTTAAAATAATGAATGGTCAGGATCTAAAACAAGCCATAAAAGCTTCAGAAGGTCGAGTTATTGTTTCCGAAGTTATTGGAGCCGTACAACCTTTATACCCAAGTGTAACCAATGCAGAAATATCCGCTGCTTTTGGAGCAGATATGATTTTACTTAATTTCTTCGATGTTTTTCATCCATCTATTCAAGGTTTAAGGATAGAAGAGCCAGCAATGATTGTTAATCGGTTAAAGGAATTAATTGGCCGTCCTGTAGGATTAAATTTAGAACCTGTCGATCTAAAAGCTAAACAATTAGAGAAACTTGTTCATTTGCCAGAAGGAAGATTAGCTTCTGAAAAGGCATTAACAGAGGCTAAAAAGTTAGGATTTGATTTTGTTTGTTTAACGGGTAATCCGAAAACAGGAGTAACCAATATAGAAATTAAGAAAGCAATTGAAACAGCAAGAAGCGTATTTGGGAAAGATGGCCTGATTATTGCTGGGAAAATGCATGGAGCCGGGGTAGAAGGAGAAACAGGTGATGAAATCGTAAAAGAAGAAGATATTATAGGTTTTATAGAATCAGGAGCAGATATTATCCTACTTCCTTCTCCAGGTACGGTTCCGGGAATCACCATTCAATCCACTCAACAACTTATAAAATCTATCCATAAAAAGGGTGCACTTGCATTATTAACGATTGGAACAAGTCAAGAAGGAGCAGATGAAAGTACGATTAGACAAATTGCTCTTAATAGTAAAATGGCAGGCGCTGATGTTTACCATATAGGTGATGCTGGTTATGCTGGTATTGCGATTCCTGAAAACATCATGGTTTATTCCATAGTGGTAAGAGGTAAGCGTCATACCTATGTGAGAATGGCTTCTTCTGTACTTCGTTAAATAGTACTAATACAAGAGGGAAGATAGGAATCATCCTATTCTCTCTTTTGAATTTTTAGCCACATGATATAATAAAGAAAAAATGTGATGTGTAGGTAGTGAAAAACATGGGCAAAAAAGGCACCGGATTTAATCGTGGAAATTCTCTCTCCTTCCACCGCATTAAAAGATAAGAAGAACAAACGGAAAACATATGCATATTTCGGTATAAAGGAATACTGGAATGTTGATCCTTTACATCCGAACGTAAATTATTTGAAAATGATTTAAGGGCAAAACTTGCTAATAAGGTGGATCTCTGATAATGTATGAAGATCATTTGAAGGCACCATAACAAATTAATTGCAAAAACGGGAAGTTTGGAATGATCCGACTCCCCTTTTTTATTTATATTCTTTTAAAACGCTTACAAAAATTCTAATCCGTCCAGATAATTTCTTTAGCTGTCTCACTAGAGATATCCAATAATTGATCTTTGAAGATAGATGTTTTGGGTCCGAGCTTTTCAATAATCTTTTTAACACGAATCGCGGCAACAGGGGTAAAAGGGGTTTCACGTATAATTTCACAAATACTGTCTTCTAAAATATTTCTCTCATCTCTCGTCAAATAATCCATCTTTTCAGCTAATTCCTTAAGGGATTGCAACTTTTCTTTTGTCCATGGATAAACATGGCCACATTTGACACATACAGTAGGTAAATGATCGTATTCTTGAAATGCTGTGTGGCAAGCTGGACATTCAGTTACGATTTGTGAGCCGCATTGAGGGCACACATTCTGTTCTAATTCCTTTACAATATGTCCATTTAAACAAATCTTTAGGTTTAATTCACCACGTTTCATAAGTTTCCCTTCTTCCCTTTAAACCGATAAATGCTTGGATAATTTAATGGTAAACGCTTTCATTCTTTTTATCAATAGGAAATTTCTACTTCACTCATATGTATTCTATTAAAAGAAAAAGTTTCTAAAAAACGAAATAAATTCTTTGAAAAATAACAATATTTACTATAATGATAAGTAAGGTCATTAAAATGGAAAGGGGAAAGATTGAAATGAATGAACGATTACAGATGTTTAAGGAACTAACAGAGGCACATGGAGCACCTGGATTTGAAAGACAGGTTCGAGATCTTATGCGAAAGTATATGAGTCAATATACCAATGAAATTATCCAAGATAACCTTGGTGGAATTTTTGGAGTAAGACGGGATGATCCAGCTGGGCCAACAGTAATGGTGGCAGGCCATCTTGATGAAGTTGGATTTATGGTGACACAAATTACCGAGAAGGGTTTTATTAAATTTCAACCACTAGGAGGATGGTGGAGTCAGGTTCTTTTGGCCCAACGTGTAAGAATCTTAACTCTTACAGGAGAGGTAATGGGAGTGATCGGTTCATTACCACCCCATCTTCTATCTGATGAGGATAAAAAGAAAACAGTCGATATTAAAAAAATGTTTATTGATGTAGGAGCAGATAATAGAGAAGATGCCTTAGAAATGGGAATTCGTCCTGGGCAACCCATTGTCCCTGCCACTCCTTTTTCTGTCCTAAGCAATCCGAAGAAGTTAATGGCCAAAGCTTGGGATAATCGTTTTGGTTGTGCAATGGCGGTTGATTTATTAGCCTCCCTTAAAGATGTAAAATTACCCAATACTTTATTCGCTGGAGCTAATGTTCAAGAAGAAGTAGGTTTGCGTGGAGCTGAAACAGCGGCAAATATGATTAAACCAGACATCTTTTTTGCTTTAGATGCAGGTCCCGCTGGAGATGTACCAGGAGCACCTGAAGATGCGATGGGAAATATTGGTGATGGCGTTTTAATTCGTATCTATGACCGTTCTTATATTACTCATCAAGGGATGAGGGAGTATATCCTAGATACCGTTCAAACATTAGGAGTGAAACATCAATACTTTGTCTCCCAAGGTGGAACAGATGCTGGAAGAGTTCATACTCATGGTAGGGGAGTTCCTTCCATAGTTGTATCCATTCCATCCCGTTATATTCATAGCCATGCTTCCATCATCCATTACGATGATTACATAGCTGCCAAAGAAACTTTAACCGCATTAGTTAAGAATTTAGACAAAAGTACTTATGAAGCGATTATAAGGAATGCATAAGAAAAATAGTGAAGAATCCCTTTGCACATACGAGGGGATTTTCTTTTGCTACAAAGTTGAAAAGTTTTGTTATACTAAAAGTTAAGTCATACGAAACAATTAAAACGATCTGATTAAGATTAAAAAAGGAAGAACACGGATGGAGTCAATGGAATTGATTGTTGAAAAAGTTAAAGGAATAGTAAAGGAACAAATGTTACGTGAAGCTACAGGACATGATTATTGGCATGTGATGAGGGTTTATTATAATGCTTTGCTATTGTTAGAGCAGGAAGAAAAAGATAAGGAAGTTAACCCATGGGTTGTACAATTAGCCGCTCTTTTACATGATATTGGCGATTACAAAATCACTGGCTCTCATCAAACCCAAACTGAAGTGCCAAAGCAAATTTTGAAACAATTTGCGGTTGATCAACGTCTTATTGATCAAGTCGTACAAATTATTGGGGAAATTAGTTTCCACCAGCAAACAGAACAGTTAAGCTCGATTGAGTCCCAAATTGTTCAAGATGCAGATCGGTTGGATGCGATTGGCGCAATTGGGATAGCACGTGCTTTTGCCTATGGTGGAGCCAAAAACAGAGAGATTTGGAATCCAGATAAGCCGCCAAAACTAAACATGTCAAAAGAAGAGTACATACAAAATAAAGGGAATAGTATCAATCACTTTTATGAGAAGCTTTTGCTTTTAAAAGATAAAATGAATACGCAAGCAGGTAAAGAAATTGCAGTAAAACGCCATCAATTTATGGAACGTTTCCTTGAACAGTTCTTTGCTGAATGGAATGGGAAAAGGTAGAAAAAATGAAATCACTGAAAATAAGATGTAAACAAAGAAAGTAGATTCAGTAGAAAGGATGGAGTAAAGTTGCAGGAAATGATCGAAAAAGCGATAGCAGAACTAAAACAATACTTTATCTTAGATGAAAAAAGAGTTGGTTATGGGATAAAGGTATTAAAGCACGCTGAAGAAATTGCTGAACAAGAACAGATTCAGGATGAAAAGATGAAACAAGTGATTGTTTTCACAGCTCTTTTTAGTCATATTGGGATTCAAGAAGCAGAGAAAAAACATCGTTCCACTGGAGGGAAATATCAAGAGTTAGAAGGACCGCCTATTGCCAAGGAAATTCTAGAAAGATTAGGTGTGGAAAAGGATGTCATTGATCGTACCCTTTACATCATTGGTCATCAATATACATTTAATAAAATTGATGGTATTGATTTTCAAATCATTTGGGAAGCGAAGCTTCTTGTGAATTTGGAAGAGAAGAATCTTTATCATGACCAACAACTTTATCCTGATATGGATCGCATCTTTTCAACGCAAGCTGGGAAAGAAAAGTTGAAAAAATTATTCAATATAACCTAGGCAATTTGGTTCAGTTGCGAAAGTTGAGTTAAATATATTCACTTAAAATCTTTCAATGAACTGGTGTGCTTTATTAAATAATAGCCCATGTGTTAACAATCCCAACAGAATCGCAGTAATTGCTGCAGATGAAGTAAAGGAATACATGATCAAAATCTGATAACGTACGGCTTCGATCGGATTAGCTCCGGCTACAATCATACCGGTCATCATACCGGGTAATTGAACTAGCCCGACTGTTTTCATCCCGTCAATGGTTGGCAACATGGACGCTTTTACTGTATTCTGCATCACATGGGAAATTGCCTGTTTTGATGTCGCTCCTAGTGCCAAATACACCTTGATTTCTTCTCTTCTCGTTTCCAATTCCGAATGTAATCGATTAAGAAATAATCCTGAAACCACCATACCATTACCAATGATCATTCCACTGATCGGAATAATATATTGGGGTGTTGAACCAATAATTTTCAGACCGACTAATAGACCGATCGTTAAAATTTCTGTTGAAGTAATTGCAATAGCAATTCGACGTCCAATTTTAGGTAGTCCTCTACCCTTTTTCCTTGCATTTAGCGTGGCGACGGTAATCATCATTGTGAGCATCAACAGAATTAATATCCATGATTGAAGCCGAAAAATCGTATGGAGAACATAACCCACCGCGATTAATTGGATCGCAGCTCGAACGGTTCCAATGATAATATCCTTTTCTAGCCCTATCCGTTGCCAGATAGAAAGGATAATCGCAAAGGCGACAAAAATTAGCGTTAACAACAAGGCAAAAGTACTCATTCGTTCTCTACCTCCTCATCAAATGAGGTAGCAATGAATTCTCGTGTGACCTCATGTTGTGGATGTTCAAATACCTCATTTGTATGTCCTTTCTCAATGATTTTTCCATCTGCAATCACCCAAGTATATTGTCCGACTCTTTTTGCCTGTTTCAAATTATGAGAGACCCACAAAATAGTTTTCCCTTGTTGTTGATGTAAGGTTTGAATCAATTCTTCAATTTCTAAGGAACTATTGGGATCTAGAGATGCGGTGACTTCATCCAATAAGAGAATCTCCGGTTGGTTCGCTAAGGTTCGAGCTAAAGATACCCTTTGTTTTTGCCCCCCTGAAAGAGATCGAGCATCCTGATCCTTCAACGTTTTAGGAAGGGTCACTTGTTCTAATAGATTGTCTATTTCTTTTTCAGTTAACGTTTGGCGAAATAGCTTAGGTCCGATTAATAGATTATCTCTAACTGTACCTGAAAGCATGGTCGGCATTTGAAAGACCATTCCAATTTTTTTGCGTAATTCAAGTACATTCAGTTCATGATAAGGTTTGCCTTTAAAACGGATGATCCCTGAATCTGGATCGGCCATTTTATTCATTAAAGATAAAAAAGTACTTTTTCCCGATCCAGAAGGACCAATAATCGTAATGAGTTCCCCTTTCATTACTTTTGCAGAGATGTCTTTAAGGATTGGGTTCCCCTTATTATCTTTTTTGACGATATTTTCAATCGTGATCAATTCTTCCATTCAAACTGTCCTTCTTCCCATGCGTTCAGTTAAAACTACTTCCTTAATGTCGTAATCAATCGATTCTCTGATTAGGATTCCATCCTCTGCAATAGTCTCATCAAAAACTAAAATAAGGTGTTCATTCTTTATTAGCTATGTTTTTTCTCTAAGATTCTCTCTTCTTGCGTTCGGACAGCCTTACGTACTATAAACAATAATACCAAGGTTAAAGTAGCAATAAAATATTCAGTTGCACTTTTATATTCTAGGACGATTTTTCTCGCTAGCGCTATCATCACAATATCGATAATGGCAAATGGATTTTTACGAATCAACATAATGGCAAACTCTAAACTCACAACCAAAACAAGAAAATCACCCAATACCGTCTTCGATTGATCAATGATATTATGACTTCTTACCAGATGTAATAAATCATTGACAATATACCCACCTTCAGCAATAACCGTTAAGACTAATATAATTGCTAAGACGATCTCAATCCATTTAATAATTCCTTCAATTTTTTCATCAATGACCGGAAAAAACTTCATCAAACTCCCCCTCTTCTCTTTCTATTCACCTCTATCATTTTATATAGTCTCTCGGAAATTAACTTTCCGTGTTAATCCTAGTCTTTCGACTAGGGCTTTTTTATCGTTTCACCCCAAACGGATGGATACGAACAAACTTTCCTCTTGACAAACATATATTCGCCTAACAATTAAGTGAGGTCATTTTTTATCACTAAATACGGGGGAATTTATATGTTTGTTAATATTCGTTCACATGAATCGTATCTCCAATTTATCATTGAAGAGTTTGAGAAAAACAACATCAGTACATCCTTTTTAAAGGACTTCTATTTTGAACCAATCGTTTGGTGTTCCTTAATAGATTTAACTGAAACAGCAGAGTTGCTTAAACATCGTTATTCCTCTAATACAAGAGGAAGAAAGCCACGTAATCCTTGTGATATGCTTAGAAGTTTAATGCTTATGCATTATCAAAAGGAAACCAGTGTAGATAATTGGGTATTCACCTTAAAAACCAATCCCATTTTTGCCATTCTCAGTGGCTTTTCACCGGATAATGTTCCCGGTGTTGGAACATTTTATGACTTTTTCAAGCGCCTTTGGCTTCACTCCACTCCGCATCTTTCTAACCGTAAAAAACGGAGGCTGAAAAAGCCTAGTAAGAAAGGTAAAAAGAATCAAAAGCTTGAACCTAAAAATCCAAATATTGTTAAGAAACTGGTTAACCGCGCCTTCCAAAACAAGAAAGTTCGATATACGCCTAAAGCGCATGATCAACTTCAGATTCTATTTCAATCTCTTTTCGTAAACAAATCCGCATCTGCAGGGCTATTAGGAGACATACAATCTCTTAGTATTTTGGCTGATGGTACTCCTGTAGAAACCGGTGGTCGACCTTACGGTAAATTTCTCTGTGACTGCCGGAAACAGGGTAATTGGAAGTGTCAATGTAAACGACTATTCTCAGATCCCGATGCAGATTGGGGCTGGGATAGCTCAAGAGAAAGGTACTATTTTGGACGAAATCTTTTTATGATAACCGCCTCAGATAGTCCATATAATTTACCGATTTACCCTAGAATGTATCGTGCTAGTAAACACGATTCCGTCTTGTTTGTAAGTACATATCATGAGCTTTTACACTGGTATCCAGATTGGAAATTCAGCGAAGCCATTTTAGATTCAGCCTTAGATGCTTATCCCATCTATGAAATGTTAGAACTCTATGATGTATCTGCCATCATTGACCTTAATCCAAGGCGTTCAAAACAGTTTCAGCATAAGGAAATGGATATTAATCTTAAAGGTGTCCCGATTTGCACCTTAGGTCGACCGATGATCCATTGGGGATTAAACCAGAAAACCTACCGTCGGAAATGGCGTTGCCCTGCAGTTGTAGGAGGCTGGCAATGCCCAACTCCATGTTCTGATTCTACATATGGCCGAACGTTTTATACAGCGACAAAGGATAATCCTCGTCTTTTTCCACGCGTTAAACGTGACAGTAAGGAATGGTATAAGCGCTATTCATTACGAACTGGGGTCGAGCGTTGTATTAAACGCCAAAAGATTGATTATCATTTAGAGGATTCAAGAGGGCGTAGCTCCAGACATTGGAATATTCGAAGTTATATCATCGGCATGTGTCAGCATGCCGATGCGTGGATGAAGGAAGCAAAAAAGAATCATTTTACAAGTCTCCACACTGTAATTAAGTCTCTTTTGTCCTTATAACCACATCTTAAAATACATTTTTCAAAAAATCCACTACTCGTGGTTTATTTGGTATGCATTTTTTTGAAAATAACATTGAAAAATTCCAGTTTATCCTCTTAAATTTGCTTTCATCCCCCATAAGACCCAGAATCACTCATTTAATTTCCGAGTCTCTATTTTATTGTTGATTTGATTCGATTATATATGATTTTTGCTAATTTTTGGTCAATAAAGTATGACGATTAAGTCAATATTTTTGTCGATTCGACTTTTTTATGTATGGTAGCAAATGTTTGGTAATTCCCTATTTTTAACTATTCCCTTTTTGTTGATCACAGGATATACTTGAATTTACTTGATCGCTATTGTCGGATGGGATTTTGTATATTGTAGGGTCATTATACTTCTATTTTATGTTACGTCATCTGAAAGAACAAAGATTTGATCAAGTTACCCTCTAAAAGCGAATTAGATTTACGAAAAATATAGTGCGAGGTGTATCATGTGATTTTTAACATTTTCCTAGGAATTAGAAACCAAGCACAATCCAAAAAAAACAGAAGAAAAATTAATTTGGATGAACAGGTTCAAATGGTTCAAGCAGGGGATTTAGAATTGAGAAATCGCCTATTAAAGGAATACCAACCGTTTATTCTAAGTGAAAGTTCTGCTGTTTGCAAAAGATATATCCATCAAGAAATGGATGAATTTAGTATTGCCTTATCTGCTTTTAATGAAGCGATGGACTCGTTTAACCATAAACAAAATACATCGTTCTTGTCTTTTGCAAAGATGGTTATCAAAAGAAGACTTGTTGATTATATACGCAAAGAAAGTAGGTTCCAAAAGCAGATCCCGATCACTACTTTTGAAGTGGAAGATGAGGAGAATCAAATCATCAATCCGATTGAAATGAGACAAGCGATAGATAACTACCAAGAAAAAGAGATAAAAGAGCAAAGAAAGGATGAAATGTTGAGGTATATTCAGGAAATAGAAAAGTACGGGATTACTTTGCATGATCTAGTTGAAGTTTCACCAAAACATGCTGATAGCAGGATGCAATTATTTAAGATTGCTGACATCTTAATAGAAGATCAAAATATGGTTCAATATTTGCTTGAAAAAAAATCCTTGCCGATTAAAGATTTACTTTTAAAAGTTGAAGTAAGCCGAAAAACCATAGAACGGAATCGTAAATATATTATTGCTTTAGCATTGATTAAAATTCATGATTTTCATTATTTAAAGGAATATTTACAAACTGCGAAGTAAAGGAGGGATAAAAAATGGACAAAGGAATCGTAATGGAAGTTCTTTCAAGTGGAAATGTAATTGTACTCACAAAAGATGGACAATTTCTCTCTGTTAAACCTCATTCCAAAGTTGAGATTGGGGAAGAGGCCTCTTTTACGTTGCTTGAAAAAGATCGGCAGTATCAAGCAATATTCGCAAACCATAAAATAAGATGGATTGCTTCAGTTGCAGCGATTTTCCTTCTATTATTGGTTGGAATCCCCGGTTGGTTTGGTTTAGATTCTAATGTAGATAAGGTTGCAGCTTATGTTACCGTTGATATCAATCCAAGCGTTGAAATTGCTATTAGTTCGAAAGAGACCGTTCTTCAGATAGAAGGGATCAATGAGGATGGGAAAAAACTAGTACAAACCATCCGTGATTCGATCATTGGCATTCCTGTAGCTCAGGCTACATCAATCTTACTGCAAGAATCAGAAAAACTTGGGTATATAAAAGCAAATGCCGAGGTTGTAATCTCTACAACTAGGTTAATTGAAGATCAAACATTCGAAAAAAACATAGAAGATCAAGTAAAACGGGCTGTAGCTGATCAATTGAAAAAAGTTACCAATGTATCGATTACTACTGTTGAGACAACTGCTCAAGTAAGAGAAGATGCACAAAAAAGCGGTTTGTCAACAGGGAAATACGCGATTTATCTGATGACTAAAAATAAGAATCAAGAAATTCCTATCGATCGATTTAAAAATCAATCTATTTCTGAAATTGCCAAAGATCGTGATGATCTAAAGCAGATTCTTGGAAAAAATATTACAGCTGAAATTGTAGAGCAGTGGCATGACAAACAAGAGTCGAAGAACGATGAGAAGGAAGAAAAGAAAGAGTTAAAAGATCAAGAAGGTAAACAGAATAAGAATGATCATCAAAAAGTTGATCATAAAAAAGAGAATGGCAAAAATGAAGAAAAACAAGAGGTCAAGATTGAATTAAACCAGAAAACAACAAGTGGAAATAAGCAAGATGATGAAATAAAGAATGATAGAAAAGAACAGAAAGATGATAGAAATAAAAAAGATGAAAAAGATAAAAAAGATAATGAAAAAAACGATGGAGAAACAAAACATAAGAACCAATAAAATGGAAAAGAAGAAGATTAGAGATCGTATCATTATTGATACGATTTTTTTTTAAAAAGAAATTAAAAAAATTTTCTCCATAACTATATAATAGTGAAAAAAATGTTATAATGGACTTAATGAAAACGTTTTAACCTGATTTTTAATAGTGGAGGACTAGAACATGCCAGAAAAATCATTTGTAATGGGAGTAGATATCGGAACAACAAGTACAAAGGCAACAATTTTTACCACAGAGAGCCATTTTGTAGCTTCCCATACGATTGAATATCCTCTCTTCCATCCGAAGACTGATTATGCTGAACAGGATCCTAATCAGATCTATCAAGCTGTATTAGATTCGATCAAGTTAGTGATTCAAAGAGCAAAATTACATTCATCCCAACTTCTAGGTATAGGGTTTAGTTCGGCAATGCATAGCGTTATTGCAGTTGATGTTGATGGTCATTGCCTAACAAATAGCATTACATGGGCAGATAACCGCAGTAATGAATATGCAAAACGAATCAAAGAAGAATGGAACGGTCATGACATTTATTTGAGGACAGGGACGCCGATTCATCCCATGTCCCCGTTAAGTAAATTGATGTGGTTTAAGGAAGAAGCTCAGGAAATATTTCAAAAGGCGAGTAAATTTATTTCGATCAAAGAATTTGTAATATGGAAATGGTTTAATCAATATCTTGTTGATTATTCTATTGCTTCTGCTACAGGGCTTTTTAATTTAAAAGCCTTAGATTGGGATCAAGAGGCTTTAGATTTGATAGGGATTAGCAAAGAACGCCTTTCAAAACCTGTTCCAACAACCACTATCTTAAAAGAGATGGATGTAAAAGCAGCCACATATATGAACGTACCTGTGGACATCCCTGTTGTAATTGGTGCAAGTGATGGGGTTCTCGCAAATCTTGGCGTAGGAGCAATTGAACCGGGAAAGGTTGCTTTAACCATTGGTACCAGTGGTGCAATTCGTGCAGTCGTCAATCAACCGATTACGGATCCTACAGGAAGGACTTTTTGTTATGCACTTACTGAAAATCATTGGGTTATAGGAGGGCCAATGAATAATGGCGGTATCGCATTACGTTGGTTTAAGGATCAATTTTCTATGACTGAAGTTGAAATGGCTAAAGACCGGAACAAAGATGTTTATGACATTATGATCGAGCAAGCAGAAAAAGTACAAGCTGGTTCTAATGGTTTACTCTTTTTGCCTTATTTATCTGGAGAAAGGGCACCATCTTGGAATGCTAATGCTAGAGGTGTGTTCTTTGGTATGTCCATTACCCATCAAAGACAACATTTTATCCGTGCGATATTAGAAGGAGTCATTTTTGGCGTTTATAGTATTGGCAAAGCACTAAATGAGCTTGCAGGGCCTGCAAGTGAAATCCGAGTTTCTGGTGGATTTGCCCGTTCGGAAGTTTGGAGGCAAATCACAGCAGATATTTTTCAACAAAAAGTAATCGTACCAGAAAGTCATGAAAGCTCTGGTTTAGGTGCTGCAATCCTTACGATGTATGCTCTTGGCTTACTTACATCTTTGGAGGAGTCTAAGCATATGATTCATGTTTTAAATGAACAACTTCCAAATAGGGATCATGCAGATGTTTATCAAGAGCTATATCAATTATTTTCTACCTTGTCCGTTCAATTAAACGAATCATTTGATCAAATTTCCGAACTGCAAAGAAAATCATTTAATAAATTTGAGGAGTAGTAGGGGTGGTTAAAATGGTGGAACAGGAATTAAAGACAAGTAGTGTCTTATCGAAAATAAGGGGAATTTATTCTTCGTTATCATCAAAGGAAAAAACGATAGCAGATTACATTTTAAAAAATCCAAAAGAAATCATTCATCTTTCTATTACTGAATTTGCCGATAATAGCCAAGTTGCAGAAGCAACCATTTTTCGTTTTTGCAAACGATTAGGATATCGAGGCTATCAAGCTTTTAAAATTGCTTTAGCAAGTGAAGTGGTGGCTCCGATTCAAAACATTCATCAAGAGATTACCTTTGATGATGAGATTTTAACGATTGCCAGAAAAGTATTTATGAGCAATATTGAGGCAATGAAAGATACACTTAATCTACTGAATGAACAAGATATGCTTGCGATTATTGATGCTTTGACAAACACAAAGAGAATTGATTTTTATGGCTCAGGAGGTTCAGCAGTTATTGCCAATGATGCCTATCACAAGTTTATAAGAACAGGCATTTTTTGTAGTGTGCATACAGATGCACATTTACAAATCACCTCTGCTTCCATGTTGCAACCTGGTGATGTTGCGATTGCCATTTCACATAGTGGTAGTAATAAGGATGTTGTAGAAGCAATACGGGTTGCTAAAGAAAGTGGTGCTTTTACCATCGGATTGACGAATTATTACAAATCCCCTTTAGCAAAAGAAGTTGATTATGTATTATATTCAACCTCTCAAGAAACTCTATTTCGTTCAGAAGCGATGGCTTCAAGAATCGTTCAACTTGCTATTATCGATGTATTATATGTAGCAGTTTCTTTAAGACGCCAAAATGAAACATTGGAGAATTTACAAAAAATAAGAGAAGCGATCGCTTTAAAAAGGTATTAAAAAAATTTTCATATTTAATATAGACTAATGAAAATAAATTTGATACGATGATGGTAGCAAAGAGAGAGGCCTGAAGTTGGGCTGAAAAATTTACGAACAAGGAGTGGAACTGGTGAAACTCGGAATGATTGGCTTAGGAAAAATGGGATATAATCTCGTATTGAATTTATTAGATCACAATCATGAGGTTGTTTCCTATGACATAGATCGTGAAAAGGTGAACGACATTCAACAAGAAGGAGCTATTGCTGCAACTAGCTATCAAGACTTAGTAAGTAAATTAGAAGTACCTCGTACGATTTGGTTGATGGTTCCAGCTGGGAAATTAATTGATGATGTTATTTCTCAGTTAATTCCTTATCTTCAACCAGAAGATATTCTCATTGATGGGGGCAATTCAAATTATAAGGACACGATTAGAAGAGCAGAGCAGTTAAAGGAAAAAGGTGTCCATTATCTGGACGTTGGCACCAGCGGGGGAATGGAGGGTGCCAGACAAGGAGCGTGCACGATGATTGGTGGTGAAAAAGAGATTTTCGCTATATTAGAACCTCTATTTAGGGATATTTCCACTGAAGACGGGTACTTATATACAGGGAA
Organism: Tepidibacillus sp. HK-1; assembly: GCF_001748485.2. Taxonomy (NCBI): domain Bacteria; kingdom Bacillati; phylum Bacillota; class Bacilli; order Caryophanales; family Bacillaceae; genus Tepidibacillus; species Tepidibacillus sp. HK-1. Next base: position 42,603 of record NZ_BDGM02000002.1, read on the forward strand.
AAATGGAAGTGGCCACTTTTTAAAAATGGTTCATAATGGGATAGAGTATGGAATGATGCAAGCCATTGCCGAAGGGTTTGAAATATTAGAAAAAAGTCAATTTGATTATGATTACAAAGAGGTTGCAAAAGTATGGAATCATGGCTCTGTGATTCGCAGCTGGTTAATGGAATTACTTGAAGAAGCCTTTACAAAAGAATCTCGTTTGGAAACTATTAAAGGGGTTATGCATTCATCGGGAGAGGGAAAGTGGACTGTAGAAACAGCTTTAGACCTACAAACTGCAGCTCCAGTCATTGCATTGTCATTGATGATGCGATATCGATCCTTAGAGGAAGATACATTTGCAGGAAAAGTAGTTGCTGCCTTAAGAAATGGATTTGGTGGACACACAATTGAAAAAAAGTAGAGGAATTGGTCAATTAGTGATTAAAAATAAAAATGTTTAATAAAAATTAAGCCACCTAAAATGGTGGCTTTTTCCATTAATGTATTTGACTTTATAAAAATCATCATAATATTGCGATTGAACACATCTTCTCAATGCTGGACACTGAAATAAATATTTTTTAAAAATTTATAATAAATACAAAATTCGACAACCTTTTCATCTAAAATTTTATATAATTTTATCAGGTGTTAAATATACCTCTAGGGGGATTTAATTTGAAAATTTATAGAATTATGTTTATGACAGTAATTCCGGGATGAGAATTATAATATGAGATTTAAAAATGTAATGATCATTTTAGTTTTAGCTAGTTTTATTATTTCCATACCATTTTTTGTAAAGAATGAATTATTTGGTTATCATAGTGCCAAGGTTACGGTGTTCGAAAATATTGGATTCATTATTAATAAAAGTCAACTTGAAGAAATAGTTAATAGGAAATATGAAAGAGTAAGGTTTATGATTATAAGTGGAAATATAAATGATCAAAAATTAACGTTGATTACGTATGACACAAATTTTACACTAGAAATGAATCTTCCTATAAATTTAATATTCATAAAGTTTGGTGAAAAGATTCTTCCTGTAGGTGTAAAAGAGAATATTCCATTAAAGAATGGGGATATTATAAAAATTAAGTACAAAGGAAGTATTAGATAATTACATTAAAATTGTTTTTAAAAATGCAAATTATAAAAATTAAGCCGCCTAAAATGGTGGCTTTTTTCTTCCTTATGGCAATTTAACTAAAAATAGAGGTGCGTTGACCAACAGAGTTAACTCCTGAAAGCGTCTTGGGGTCAAATTCCTGCCAATGATTCGCTTCATCTAGAATCACCATTTCTTTAGATTGTAAAGACAAAAAATCCTCATCTGTTAAGAATTGATATTCATAGTGATTGAGATAACGAATTCTCCATAATCCTTTTCCATCAAGGTTTGAAAACCATTCAATCAATTTTTCACAGCGACCAGCAAAATCGTTAATTTTTTTATTACACAAAGGGCAAACAAATTTCATTTTCATTCGCTCCCTTTATCCTCAGTTGATCTTTTATCCTATTCCTTTAGTTATATTATTCGTATTTATCTGTTTATTTTCTTTAAATATACGCTATTTTTCAAAAATTAGCTATTACTTTTCAACAAATAATGGCAATGTTAGAACAGAATAAGGGATGATTATAACGGGCAAGGTAGAAATAACTATATAAAACCCATGAAAGGAGAGAAAACAATGAGTTTAGCAACTTGGTTTATCACCTCTTTTTTTGTGCTCCTCCTCCTTGTTTTAGGGTATTACTTTTATATTGAAAAACCAAAAACCGTAGAAAAGAAACAGTCTAATGTCATTCCCCTACAAACGGATGGCTTTGATTTTATCTTGTATCAGGGGAAGATTAAAGAAATGATGACAGACTACCAGCGGTTTTTGGCAGAAATGGATATCATCGTATACAGCAAAAGCATATTTATTGGCTTTTTAGAACCTAAATATGCTTATATTGATTTACCAGCTAAAGCGATTCATTCTGTAAAATATGAACCTACAAAACTAACCATCCATTGTTATCGCCAAATGATAAGTACCAGCAAAATTACCATCAAATCCAACTCCACAAAAAGCCTATATTTATTAGCGAAAAAAATTGATTTTATTTCTAGGCGTTCAAAAAAGACAAATGCAATTTAGTTATAGTTTGGAGAAAATTAACAATAAAAAACAATTGACATAGGCTTGTAGCAGATGTTAATATTCGTATAGTGTTTAATGCATTGAAATGCGTAAATGGTTTAAAGTGAATAAATGGATATCTCCTTATCCAGAGAGGTGGAGGGACTGGCCCAATGAAACCCGGCAACCAACATGTAGAAATACATGGTAAGGTGCCAATTCCTGCAGAACAATCATGTTCTGAAAGATGAGGGAAGGAACTTGTACGAATAATCTGGTCCTTTCTGATGCTTTCAGAAGGGGCTTTTCTTATTGAGAAGAAAGTAGAAGTTGGTGAATAGATGATAAAGCTTCATAAAGTAAAAAAAATATTTAAGTCCAAAACTCAAGAAGTGGTTGCATTAAAAGAGATTAACTTGGATATTCAATCAGGGGCAATATATGGCATTATCGGTTATAGCGGAGCAGGGAAAAGTACTTTAATCCGTTTAATCAATATGTTGGAGCGTCCAACAGAAGGTGAAGTTTGGATCGATGAGCAAAGGATGGATCAATTACGACCAGAAGAACTACGCAAAGCCCGCCAAGGAATCGGGATGATTTTTCAGCACTTTAACTTACTCTGGTCAAGAACAGTTGCAGAAAATATTGCCTTCCCACTCGAAATCGCAGGGGTTCCTAAAAAGGAGATCGATCAGAGGGTAAAAGAATTGATCGATTTGGTTGGGTTGACAGAGCGAGCCAATGCATATCCTTCTGAGTTGAGTGGTGGACAAAAGCAACGAGTAGGGATAGCAAGAGCTTTGGCGAATAACCCAAAAGTACTTTTAAGTGATGAAGCCACATCAGCACTAGATCCGAAGACGACCGATTCTATATTAGAATTGCTACAAGAGATCAATAAAAGAATGGGAATCACTATCATTTTAATTACTCACGAAATGCATGTCATTCAAAAGATTTGTCAGCGAGTTGCTGTGATCGATGGTGGGGAAATTGTTGAAGAAGGTCCTGTTCTAGAGGTTTTTACTCATCCGAAACAAGAAATAACGAAAGAATTTGTAAAACAAGTTACTGAACATCAAAGGACAAAAGAGACGATTGAGCATTTGCCATTAGACAAAGATAGTTTTATTTTAAAATGTACATTTGTTGGAGAAACAGCTAGTCAACCGATTATTAGTAAATGGGTACAAACCTTGGGAATTGAAGTCAATATTTTAGAGGGAAATATCCAATATGTTCAAGGTGCTTCTTATGGCTCACTTTATATTCAAGTTCAAACCTCTGAAGCAAAACTAAAAGAATCAATTAAATTCTTAGAGTCTTGCCAGGTAGAAGTGGAGGTGGTTCAAAGTGTTAACGGATAGAGAATGGCTACAGCTATGGCAAGCCACTTTGGAAACCTTGTATATGGTTGGATTATCTGGACTATTTACCGTTATCTTAGGAACGCCGTTAGGCATTTTACTTGTTTTAACCGACAAAGGCCAAATATTACAAGATGGGACAATCAATAAAGTGATTGCTGCAATCGTTAATATCTTTCGATCGATACCTTTTATTATTTTGATTGTCTTATTGATTCCCTTTACAAGATTTATTGTAGGAATCAGTATTGGCCCAACTGCTGCATCTGTACCTTTAATTATCGGTGCTGCTCCTTTCTTCGCTCGCTTGGTTGAAACTTCTTTGCGAGAAGTGAACCGGGGAGTGGTTGAAGCAGCGATATCTATGGGGGCTAGTAACTGGCAAATCATAAGAAAAGTCTATTTGCCTGAAAGTTTACCTTCCATTGTATCTGGAATTACAGTAACTTTGGTTACTTTAATTGGTTACTCAGCTATGGCAGGTGTTGTAGGTGGTGGTGGACTAGGTGATATGGCAATCCGCTATGGGTACCAACGATATAACATGCCAGTTATGCTGGTTACCACAGCCGTTATTTTAATTCTTGTTCAAATCGTTCAAAGTTTTGGAGATTATCTCTCCAAAGTTTTAGATAAAAAATAAAATTATATAAGGGGGCTTTTTAAAATGAAAAAGTTTTTAGCTTTATTTTTAATTGCAGTATTAAGTTTAACTTTAGCCGCTTGTGGTTCAGGTTCAACTAATGAACAGCAAGGTGCAAGTGAAAATGGTGGACAACAACAAGAAGTGACTTTAAAAGTGGGTGCTACAGCTGTACCACATGCAGAGATTTTGGAAGTCGTTAAACCTTTATTAGAAAAGCAAGGAATTAAATTAGATATTGTTGAATATCAAGATTATGTTTTACCAAATACAGATCTAGCAGAAAAACAAATTGATGCAAACTACTTCCAACACGTTCCTTATCTTGAGTCTTTCTCTAAAGATCGTGGTCTTGATTTAACCTATATTGCTAAGGTTCATATTGAGCCAATGGGCATCTATTCTAAAAAAGTTGATGATTTATCCAAATTAGAGGATAAAGCAACCGTATCTATTCCAAACGATCCAACTAATGGTGGACGTGCTTTGGCTTTATTAGAAAAAGCAGGGTTAATTAAATTAAAAGAAGGCGTTGGCATTAACGGAACCGTTCAAGATGTGGTAGAAAACCCAAAAAATCTTGAAATTAAAGAGTTAGAAGCACCAATGTTGCCTAGATCATTAGATGATGTAACCATTTCTGTTATCAATACAAATTATGCTTTAGAAGCACAATTAAACCCAACAAAAGATGCTCTATTTATTGAAGATGCTGATTCACCTTATGCGAACGTTTTGGCTGTTCGTACAGAAGACAAAGATAACGAGAATCTTAAAAAATTAGCAGAAGCTTTAACTTCACCAGAAGTGAAGAAATTTATTGAAGAAAAATATAATGGTGCTGTTGTACCTGCATTCTAAGAATACACGCAAAAGCGAACTGTTTGAAAAACTCCCTTATTGTCAAGGGAGTTTTTTTGTACAACTTTGCATATATATAAATTAGATCATATAAGGAGGCGAGCTGTTTGAAAAAATTTTACATAGGATTTACAATTTTCTTACTTATATATGGCGTTTTGATGTATCTTTATTTATTTCAAAGTCAACAAGATTTACCACAGGCTTATGTGGGTGGTCCAGCCGATCCAACGAGTTTCATGAGTGTTGAGCAGCTCCATACAGCAACCATCTTTTCAAGGATAAAGGACTTTTTATTTTTTATTGGGGTACCATGGGAATGGGCGATCTATCTTATTATTCTGGGATTAGGGTTTTCCACAAGTTTTTACATGATAGCGAATAAGTTAAGTAAACGGTCCTTATTGGTACAAACGAGTATTTATGTGTTCCTGCTTAGTCTCTTGATTGCATTATTACAATTTCCCATCCAATATTACTCCTATAAAATATCTCGAGAGTATGGAATTAGTGTTCAACCATTTGAGCAATGGATATGGGATAAGGGAAAGAGTTTTTTTGTTGACCTCGTTTTAACGGTACCAATGGTTTGGTTACTGTACACCTTGATTAGAAAATCACCAAAAAAATGGTGGTTCTGGTTTTGGCTTATCTCTATACCGATCACCATTTTGATGTTTTTTGTTCAACCCGTGATCATCGATCCCATCTTTAATGATTTTCAAACCCTTCAAGATCAAAAATTAAAAGAAGCTATTATTGCTATTGCCAAAAAAGCTGATATCCCAGCAAACCAAGTCTTTCAAGTCAATATGTCTAAAAAAACAACGGCAATGAATGCCTATGTAACAGGAATAGGGTCTAATGCACGGATTGTGCTTTGGGATACCACGTTGCAGAAATTAAAAAAAGATGAGATATTATTTGTGATGGCTCATGAAATGGGGCATTATGTTTATAAGCATATTTATTGGATGCTGCTTGGTTCTATATTATCTTCATTTATACTCCTTTATTTACTTTATCTGTTGATCAACTGGTTGGTAGATCGTTTTGGCTATGCATGGGGAGTGCAAAAAGTAGGAGATCTTCGTTCACTTCCGTTATTTTTGTTACTTCTTTCAGTCATTACTTTTGCCATTTCCCCAATTGAAAATACGATTTCTAGACAATCTGAACGTGCAGCAGATCAATATGGTATTCAAATGACTCAAAATGCTGAAGCAGCGATTTCCTCTTTTCAAAAACTGACTGTGAATAGTCTAACCGAACCGAATCCGCCAGAACTCGTTAAAATCTTTTTATATTCTCATCCTACCATGGCAGAAAGATTATATACCATTAGTCAAGAAATGCAATTGATGAAACAAAACCAAAAATGAAACGAAAACTTTCGAGGAAGAAGATAATTTAAGTGTAAAATGAAAAGGGCTGTTCCAAAAGGTCAGTTAAAACGACTTTTTAAGGAACAGCCTTTTCTTTTACCGAAAATCACTTTTTTCCTTAATTTTGTTTATTATCTTTCGTTATCTTCCAGGGTTGATCGACCCAATTGGTAATGCGCTCTTTTTCTTTTTCAAGAAGAGAGTCAATGACTTTTTGCTTGTCGATGCCTTTTTCTTTAGCGATTTCTGCAATAGATTTACCAGCTTTTAATTCACTCAATAGCTCCTCTTGAGACATACCCAGTGTAGTTGCTACATCATCTAAGTTTCCTTTATGAAACGCTTTTCCTTTATAAAACCCTCGTTTGAAGCCACCTGTTTGTTCAACGCTAGCTTTGACCCGATCTTGTAATGTGGATTTGATTTGATCTGCTTGTTCCTTTGTCATCTTACCTGATTTAACGGCTTGATCCATTCTTTCTTCGTGTTGCTTAACCAAAAGGTCAATCACTTTTTGTTCAGAAACGCCTTTCTCCGAAGCAATGTTAGCTAATGATTTGCCAGCTTTTAATTCTTGTGCTAAGGTTTCTGCATTGATTTTTAAAAGGGATAGTAATTCGTCGTTTTGAAATGGTGTACTTTTTCCATGCCAACCATGGTCATAATAAGATTGAACTACTGAAGACGATTTTGCGGATAGAACTTCATCGGTACCTGTGGTTTTTGCAAAGACTGAACCAGCTGTTGCTAAAAGTGCAATACCTAAGGTAATGGGAATTAATTTTTTCATGATCAAACATCTCCTTTGATTTGAAAATTTAATTTTGCGTTATTAATATAGACAAGTAGAATGAAATTATAGTGAAAAAGATAATTTTTTTCATTATTTTTTCTTTTGGGTATGATAAGGTGAATGTTGTTAAAGAAGGATTAAGGATTTACAAAAAGGAGTATGGAAAGATGAATATTTTACTAGCTGAGGACGATGATCGACTTGGTGAATTAATCGTACATATGCTTAAGAAAAAAGGGAACTACCATGTAGATTGGGTAACAAATGGAAAAAATGCATATGATCAGGCCTTACAATCACACTACGATGTGGTTATTATAGATTGGATGATGCCGATACAAAGTGGACTCGATGTTTGCAAAAGTCTAAGAGAAGTGAAATATACAGGTGCTATTCTTATGCTTACCGCAAAAGATGCAGTTCATGACCGAGTACAAGGATTAGATGCTGGTGCTGATGATTATCTAGTGAAGCCATTTGAATTTGAAGAATTACTTGCCCGGATTCGAGCCCTTTCTAGACGTAATTATGCACCAATCATGGAAGAAAAAGTGGAAATTCAAGGACTAGAATTAAATCGGACCAACTATACGGTGAAAAGAGAAGAAATAGAGGTTCAACTTACCCCACGAGAATTCCAACTATTAGACTTGCTGGTAAAAAATAAAGGTAGAGTACTCACTCGAGAAGTAATCCTAGATCGAGTATGGGGATATTATACAAATGTCTCAGATAAGACCATTGATGCAACCGTTAAATTAATTAGAAAGAAATTAGAGTTATTCAATCAACAGGAATTGATTATAAGTATACGTGGGGTGGGGTATAAAATTGAAGGTTAAATTTTTTTCAAAGCTACGAGAACGTTGGCAAAAGGATCTCTTTAAAAAAACCCAAATTCGTCTCACGATTTTATATAGTGGAATGATTATTTTCTTTCTTACTCTATTTATTATTGTTGTTTATTCCGTATTTTACATGATTATTTCTGATCAAGAGCACGATGATATTCAAACCTTAGCAGATCAAGAACTAAGTGTTTTGATCCGCTATTTGGGACAATATGGTTTAACGAATCAGACGAATATTATGAATCAAAATGTTATTGTGATTGGTGAAGATCAATTTTTTTACTATGTTGTTGATTCAAAGGGTCGTCTCATTTTTGGCGATGAAGTTGTTCGTCCTCTACGATCTGATTTATTAAGTATGTTGAAGGGTTGGAGGCCACAAGAAAATGAGATTCGTTATGAAACGTTATCATTTTTTGAGTTTAATCGTGTTCAAAACAAAGAGAATGATAAGCTAATCAAGAAGCGCTCCCTTCAATTATTAATGACTGGTCGTCCCATTTATGTAAAAGGTCAATTTGTAGGTGTACTCTATGTGGGGAAAAATGTGACAGATAACAACTATTTATTTAAAAAATTACTTTTTCTTTTAGTAAGTCTTGCGGTTTTATTTTCTGGGATTGCCATCTTCATTAGTTATTTGATGTCTAAACGTTCGATGATTCCCATCAAAAGGGCCTATACGAAACAAAATCAATTTACTGCTGATGTCTCTCATGAGTTACGAACCCCGTTAAGTGTTTTACTCTCGTCCATCGATGTATTAGAAATGGAGGTAGAGTCTGGGTCTGAAGAACGTGATGATTATTCTCGGAAGTTAATTTCTAATATGAGGGATGAAGTAAAACGGATGACGAAAATGGTGGGTGATTTGCTTACTTTAGCACGCTCAGACTCCAATCAAATTGAATTGATAAGGGAAACTTTTGACTTTTGTCCCCATGTGCAAAAGATTATCCAATCTTTTAAACCCTTAGCTGAGGAAAAAGGAATTAAACTTCATATTCATGCTCCACAGACACTTATTGTAAATGGTGATTTGGAGCGCTTGAAACAATTACTCTATATCTTGTTAGATAATGCTATTAAATATACGACAGATGGAGGAGAAGTAAACATAACCCTCTCAATGAAAGATTGGGATCACCATCCTACATTTAATATTCAGGTACAGGATACTGGGATAGGAATAAGTCAAGAAGACCAAAAAAATATTTTTGATCGTTTTTATAGGGTTGATAAAGCAAGAACACGGCAAATGGGAGGACATGGATTAGGATTGGCTATAGCAAAGTGGATTGTTGAGGCTCACAAGGGATCGATTCAAGTTTCTAGCAAATTAGGTGAAGGAAGCACATTTACTATTAAAATCCCTCAATCTTCCATTAAATGAAGAAAACTTGCAAAAGTGAGATTGAGAAATTAAGCAAATGGTACAAAATGGGTGGCGCGGATTATTGGGCCTTCGGGGTCAAGGAAATCTACATTAATGAAAATAGAAGAATTGGTTTTATTTTTCAGAATTTTAACCTGCTTTCTAAGCTTACGTCTATTGAAAATGTTGAGCTACCCTTGATTTATGCCGGTATTTCTGCAAAAGAACGCATTCACCATCGTCCAGTTGAACTTTCTGGAGGGGCATCAACAACGCGTGGCTAATTTTTGGAATTATCCTAGGAATAGGTGGAGCTAACTTATTTGGAAACATTATTAATATTGGAGCGGAATTCTCCTTAAATGTCATTTGGTTAGCTTTTGAATTTTCTGTTTTTGTTGGCATTATTTTCGGACTTTTCCCTGCAAACAAGGCAGCAAATTTAAAGCCAATTGAAGCATTAAGGTTTGAGTGATAAATTTTTCCTAGGTTAAAATACAAATGAGTCAATTTTGATGGGAGCGAAAAGCTCCCTTTAAATTTAATTAGAAATCGGGTATTTTCTATAAAAATTACGCACATTTTTACACTTTTTATATATTATTTTGTATAATAAGTATGTTAATATAGGATTGTGATAAAAGAGGGGGGCTTTAGATGAGCAGACAGCCAGATCAATCAACTGCCTTAAAAGAATGGGCAGTAGCCATTCAGGCTTTGACACAAGGGGATCAAATCCTTTTGCTTAGAAAAGGCGGTATTGCCGAAGAAGCCAAAGAGTTTCAACTAAAAGAGAATTGTTTTTATCTTTTTCCTACATATTTGCATCAAAAGGCTGAACTACTAAAAGAAGAATTTCAGCCAATCTTAGAAAATATCGTTCAACAATGGGATCAAACAAATAAAGAGATTCCTATTCAATATTTTGCAGAGGTGGTTCAAGATATAGAAATTCAAGATGATGCAACCTTAGCTAGACTTTCCCCCTTTCATATTTGGACAGAGAATTTTGCAGAAGCTAGATTGCATTGGAAAAGGGAAAAACCTTTACATCTTCTTATCGTAAAGGTATATCGACTAGAACAAACCACAAAGATCCTATTAAGGGATGAGTATAATGGATGCAAATCTTGGATATCTCTAAAAGATGAGATTCCACAAATGAAAATTACCCCTGTTCTATCAGAAGAAGATTTTGAACAAAGGGTTCAATTAATTCTTCAATCGATAAATTCTTAAAAACAAGCTAGAGGTGAATGGATATGAGTGAAGTAATCATTATTGGTGGAGGAGTAGCAGGCTTATCTGCATCAATCTTCACCGCAAAGGCAGGATTAAAAACAACGGTATTTGACTTTGGACCATCCCAAATCACAAGGGTAAGTTTAGTTCAAAACATTCCAGGTTTTCCTAATGGAATCGCTGGTACAGAATGGATTGAGCAAGCAAAACAACAAGCGACCAAATTTAATGTGGAAATCAAAAATGAAAAAGTAACTGAGTTGATGAAAAACGATGACGGAAGCTTTGAAGTGAAAACAGAGAATGGTTCCTATCAAGCCAAATACGTCATTGTCGCAACAAATGTTCAAAAGGAATTGCTTGAAGCATTTGGTTTTACTACAGAGGTGAACTCTCGTGTTCCAAATGGTAAAGCCAAAGCAATAATAAATATTCCTTGGACTGGAGAAACAGAAGTTGAGAATCTCTACCTTGCAGGGCTTATTACGGAAATCCCAAGTCAAACCGTTGTCGTTGCAGGGCAAGGTGCCGCAGTAGGAATCACCATTGCTTCTAAAGAAAAAGGCGAGCCATTTATGTGGCATGATCTATAAGACATACAAAAGAGCTAACCAAAAGGTCATTAAAAGATGACTGATGGTTAGCTCTTTATTTTTTAGTTGTAACTATAATAGTTACAAGTGGGTGAAATAATGAAAATTAGTAGGCGTTTTAATATTGAAAAGCCATAAACTACCATAATAAGTATCTTATTATGGCTTGCATTAAAAAGCAAATAGCAGTAAGATGTAAGCGTGTTAAAAATTTTCAACTTTGTAATCTATACTTAAGGTTTATTTTTCACTATTTCGATAGTTATAATATTGATTTAAGAAAACAAATAGAATACAATGAAAGAAAGAAGATTCATCCAAATTAATCAAAATGAATTGAATTTGTTCTGAAAATAATCTTGACTAATTTAGTCGGAATTATACAATGATAAAGAGATTATTGGATGATTCTTGTTAAATATGAAAAACTAATACCAAGTTTATCTGACATCTTTGATATTACAAATATAAAAAGGGATACTTTTTTTAGTATTATATAAGAATGTGGAGGAATGAATCAATGACTCAACCAAAATTAACGATAGACAACCTTAGAGTTTCAGTTGAAGGAAAAGAAATTCTAAAAGGATTGTCTTTAGAAATCAAAGGTGGAGAAGTACATGCGATTATGGGACCAAATGGTACTGGTAAAAGTACTTTGGCATCAGCGTTAATGGGACATCCAAAATATACTGTAGAATCAGGTTCCATTACATTGAACGGTGAAGATGTATTAGAAATGAAAACAGATGAAAGAGCAAGAAAAGGTCTATTTCTAGCGATGCAATATCCAAGTGAAATTAGTGGTGTGACGAACTCTGACTTTTTACGTAGTGCTGTAAATGCGCGACGTGGTGAAGGGAATGAAATATCGCTCATTAAATTTGTCCGTGAAATGGAACAAAAGATGAAGCTACTTGAAATGAACGAAGCTTTTGCAGGGCGATATGTGAATGAAGGCTTCTCTGGTGGAGAGAAGAAACGCAATGAAATTTTACAAATGATGATGGTTAAACCATCTATCGCTATTTTAGATGAGATTGATTCTGGTTTGGATATCGATGCACTAAAAATTGTTGCTAAAGGTGTAAATGAAATGAAAAGCCCAGATATGGGGGTACTTGTCATTACCCACTATCAACGACTATTAAATTACATTAAACCGGATTTTGTCCATGTTATGATGCAAGGTAAAATCGTTCGTTCGGGTGGGCCAGAATTAGCTGAAAAATTAGAAGCGGAAGGTTATGATTGGATCAAAGAGGAATTAGGTATCGTTGACGAAACTGTTGGCCAAGAGGCCTAGGTGGATAGGGGGATATAATAATGACAGTAGAGATGAATGTTCGCTTTGATAAAGACCAAATCACCCAATTATCCAAACAGAAGAACGAGCCCGATTGGATGTTAGATTTAAGATTAAAAGCGTTTGACAAATATAAGGAATTACCACTACCTCATCTAGACAAAACCAAAATTGATAAATGGAACATTGATCAGTTTGAACTTTCAAACCCAAAAAGTGATTTAACTCAACTTTCTCAAGAATTGTTAGATCAAGGGGTTATTTTTACAGATTTGGACAATGCACTTCAACAATACCCAGATTTAGTTAAAAAATATTTTATGAACAATTTGTCTTTTGAAGATAACAAATTGGTTGCCTTACACACTGCATTATGGAATGGCGGTGTATTCCTTTATATTCCAAAAAATGTTGAAGTGGAATTTCCGATTCAAGCATCCTATCAATTAACTGATTCAGGGCTTTTACCACATGTGATTATCGTTGCGGAGACAAACAGTAGTGTAACCTATGTAGACCACTATTTTTCATCTAATGTAAGCCAGCCTACTGTTCACCATGGAGCGGTAGAAGTCTATGTTGGAGAAAATGCAAGAGTTAGATTTGCAACGATTCATAACTTTGATGAAAAGGTTTATGATTATACCTATCGTCAAGCTACAGTTGCTAGAAATGGAAAAATGGAGTGGGCGATTGGTGAAATGAATGAAGGAAATACTGTGTCTAACAATACAAGTATTTTGAAAGGTTCAGGGTCATTTGCTGGAAGTAAGTTAATTTTTATAGGTACAGGTGAGCAAAAAACCAATTTCGTCTCAAAAATGGTTCATGAAGGGGATCATACAGATAGTCAGATTGTTTCTCGCGGCGTGATGATGGAACAATCTACGGCCATCTTTAACGGAGTTACACATATAAAGAAGGGCGCTATTAAATCTAATGCAGAGCAAACGGAAAAAGTGTTGATGTTAAATGAAAAAGCTCGTGGTGATGCGAATCCGATCCTTCTAATTGATGAGAATGATGTAATGGCAAGTCATGCTGCAAGTGCAGGACCTGTTAATCCTAACGACATTTATTATTTAATGTCTCGGGGGATTCCAAAAGAAGAGGCTGAGCGCTTGATCATCCATGGCTTCTTGTCCCCAGTCGTTTCACTAATCCCTATTGAAGAGATGCAAGAACAATTAGAAAAAGTAATTGAAAGGAGATTGGAGAAATGATTGACCAAGAGATCCGAAAACAGTTTCCTATTTTAAGTCAAGATGTGAATGGACATCCACTTGTCTACTTAGATAGTGCTGCAACTGCGCAAAAACCTATTCAAGTGATTGAAGCCATCGAAAAATATTATCGAGAATACAATTCAAATGTACACCGAGGTGTGCATACATTAGGAACTAAGGCTACTGATGCTTATGAGGAAGCAAGGGAAAAGGTAAGGAAATTCATCAATGCCAAGAGTATGGAGGAAATCATCTTTACTCGTGGTACCACCTCTGCTATCAATCTTGTTGCTCAAAGTTATGGCCGTTCTTTCCTTAAACAAGGTGATGAAATAGTTCTAACGATGATGGAACACCATAGTAATTTAATTCCTTGGCAGCAAGTAGCGAAAGCAACAGGGGCTACACTAAAATATATTCCTCTACAGCCGGACGGCACGATGAAAATCGAAGAGATAAAGGAAACTATTACAGCTAACACCAAATTCGTGGCGATAACACATGTCTCTAATGTCTTAGGCACGATCAATCCGATCAAAGACGTTGTTCAGATTGCACATGCAATTGGTGCTCATGTGTTAGTTGATGGAGCACAAAGTGTACCGCATATGAAAGTAGATGTACAAGATCTTGATTGTGATTTCTTGGCGTTTTCGGGTCATAAATTAGGAGCACCAACAGGAATTGGCGTTTTATACGGAAAAAAAGAAATTCTTGAGAAAATGGAGGCAGTTGAATTTGGAGGAGAAATGATCGAATTTGTTGATCTTTACGACTCGACATGGAAGGAACTTCCTTGGAAGTTTGAAGGAGGAACACCGATCATTGCCGGGGCAATTGGCTTAGGAGTAGCCATTGATTTCCTACAATCAATTGGCCTTGATCAAATAGAGAAACATGAACATGAGTTAATCACTTATGCGATAGAAAGAGTGCAGAACGTTGAGGGATTTTCGATGTATGGGCCAATAGAAAATCGTAGTGGCCTTATTACGTTTAATCTTGAAGGGATTCATCCTCATGATGTGGCAACAGTCCTTGATACAGAAGGCATTGCAGTAAGAGCAGGACATCATTGTGCTCAACCATTGATGAATTGGTTAAATGTATCAGCCACAGCTAGAGCAAGTTTCTATTTATATAATACTAAAGAAGAAGTAGATCTTTGGGTTAAAGGACTAATAAAGACAAAGGAGTATTTTGGAAATGTCTTCGCTTGATGATTTATATCGTCGTGTTATTATGGATCATTATCAACAACCAAGAAATATGGGGAACTTGGAAGATGCGGACGCCACCATTCAGCTTAAAAACCCTACTTGTGGTGATCAAATCACATTACAGATGAAAGTGGAAGATGGGAAAATCAAAGATGCCAAATTTAAAGGAGAGGGTTGTTCCATTAGTATGTCTTCTGCATCGATGATGACAGAAGCGATCAAAGGTAAAACAGTGGACGAAGCCTTAGATTTAGCTGATCGATTTTCGAAAATGATGCTCGGTGATGACGTCAATAAGGAAGACTTTGAAGATATCGAGGCATTACAAGGATTATGTAAATTCCCTGCACGAATTAAATGTGCTACTTTAGCTTGGAAAGCGATGGAGAAGGGGATAAAGGAGAAACATTGTGAACATTGTGGTGAAGATCATCATCACCATCATGATTAAATGATTCACAATGTGGGGATTTGAAAAGAAAGTTATACTTTCTTTATCTATTAAAAAAGGAGGCTTTAAGCATGGCAAAAAAAGCTCCAGAAATCAATGAAGAATACCAATATGGGTTTAGAGATAAAGACGTATCGATTTTTCGTACGGAAAAAGGGCTTACTCGAAAAGTCGTAGAAGAAATTTCTCGCATAAAAGGTGAGCCTGAATGGATGCTTGAGTTCAGATTGAAATCCCTAGAAAAATTTAATCAATTCCCGATGCCAAAATGGGGAGGGGATTTGAGCGAACTTAATTTTGATGAGATAACTTACTATGTTAGGCCATCTGAAAGAGCGGAAAAAACATGGGAGGAAGTTCCAGGAGAGATTAAGAATACCTTTGATAAATTAGGGATTCCTGAAGCAGAACAAAAATGGCTAGCAGGGGTTTCAGCCCAGTATGAATCTGAAGTCGTGTATCATAACATGCGCAAGGATTTAGAGGATTTAGGTGTTATTTTTATGGATACAGATTCTGCTCTTCGTGAACATCCTGAAATCTTCAAAGAATATTTTGGTACTGTGGTTCCACCCTCTGATAACAAATTCGCTGCATTAAATAGTGCTGTATGGTCTGGTGGTAGTTTTATTTATGTACCAAAAGGGGTAAAATTAGACATTCCTCTTCAAGCTTATTTCCGTATTAATTCAGAAAAAATGGGTCAATTTGAAAGAACACTGATTATTGCGGATGAGGGAGCATCTGTTCATTATGTAGAGGGGTGTACCGCTCCTGTCTATAGTACAGAGTCTCTTCATAGTGCAGTCGTTGAAATTATTGCTAAGAAAGGTGCCTATGTACGCTATTCCACCATTCAAAACTGGGCGCCTAACATCTACAACTTAGTAACAAAACGTGCGGTTGCTGAGGAAGATGCGACTGTTGAATGGGTAGATGGAAATATTGGTAGTAGATTAACGATGAAGTATCCAGCAGTTATAATGAAAGGACCTAGAGCAAAGGCAATGATTTTATCAATTGCAATGGCAGGAAAAGGTCAACACCAAGATGCGGGTGCAAAAGTGATTCACCTAGCTCCTGATTGTACTTCTACCATTGTTTCTAAATCAATTAGTAAGCATGGTGGAAAAGCAACCTATCGTGGGTTGGCAAGCTTTGGTCGCAATTCTCAAGGTTCAAAATCTAATATAAAATGTGATACCTTAATTCTAGACGAATTATCTACCTCAGATACGATTCCATTTAATGAAGTTCTTAACGATAACGTTACATTAGAACATGAAGCAACAGTAAGTAAGGTAAGTGAGGAACAATTATTTTATCTCATGAGTCGAGGAATTTCCGAAGAGGATGCGACTCAAATGATCATTATGGGATTCATTGAACCATTTACAAAAGAGTTACCAATGGAATATGCGGTAGAAATGAACCGTTTGATCAAGTTCGAAATGGAAGGAAGTATTGGTTAATCCTTTGGTAACATGTAGATACGTGTCCGCTGTGACTTTGACACTTGAGTGTCCTAGTCTTTCGGACACGTATTTTATATTTGCACTTGCGTTCAGGGTGAATTTTCTTCTATTGATCAATGATCTCTAGTATAGAAGTTGGTTATCTCACTCTTCTTAATATGATTTCTTCATGTTTGGATACTTCTGTTTCTATTCTATCCAGTTTATCTGAATTTTGTTTGTATCCATCAAATAAGGCTGATAATTTCTGACCATGGTCGTTTTCAATATGAACAACAGTTTTTTCTACTCTATCTAACCTACTTTCAACCTTATCTAACCTACTTTCAACCTTATTTAACCTGCTTTCAACCCCGTCTAACCTATTTTCTACTTTATCTATCCTATCCCCTAAATCTGTAAACCCTTTTTGCATTTCGCTATAAACCTGTGTAAATCCTTTTTGCATTTCGCTATAAACCTGTGTAAACCTTTTTTGCATTTCGCTATACATTTGTGTCATTAGCTCAAATAATTTTTCTTCGTTGTTCATTTCTCATCACCCTCCTTCCATTTATTTTCGTTGCCATGGTTTGTTTATAATTATATAATCGTGTTGCCTTACCTTATGCTTGTCTATATAGAATATGTTAAGACGATTGTCCCTTAGTGAATAGATCCAATAGCTTTTCTCCGGATAGTACCAGTTATGAAGGTCAATAGAAGAGGGGTAAGCACTGGAGGTAGGGTGGGAGTGAATCACTCCATGCCAGCACCATTGTTTTTCTTCTATTTGATATAACGTAGGAATAAAAACCTTAGCATCAAATTCAAAACGGTCACGTTGATTAGTGGTATTAGGAATTGGAATAAAGGTATCGATCAGTTCTTGATTCAATGAAGAAATGAGGATTCCGCAAGCTTCATTGGGTTCTTGTTCTCTTGCATAACTAATAAATTGATCAATCGTTTCTTTTAAAATAGATATCATTTTAGTAAGCCTCCAAATAGGCAACCACGTAATAATATGGTAAAATCTTGTTAAAATCATTGCTTGATCTAAGCGATAATTAGATAGGTGTGAATCGTCATGGAATATATGGCTCTTTTTTTAATCGGACTGATTGCTGGAACCTTTGGCAGTTTATTTGGAGTCGGTGGGGGAATAATCGTTGTGCCTTCATTGCTTTTCCTTAATTCCTTAAATTTATTTGATCCGGCGATCAGATCCCAAAATGCTGTAGGCATTTCGCTAATGGTCATGATTTTTACGGCCATCTCTTCTACATTATACAATATTAAAGGAAAAAGAGTAGATATAAATAGTGGGTTAACTTTTTTTATGGCTAGTGGTCCAGCTTCGGTCATTGGAGCGATGATCAACGAATCGTTGCCAATCAAGTCATTTTATATTTTGTTTGGTTTATTGATGGTATTGATCACCTACCTACTAGCTAAACAAAAAAAGATGAAACCCAAACAAGTGAAATGGACTGTTAACCGAGAATATATAGACCTTAAAGGCAATCGACATGAATATGGATATAATAGAACTGTTGGTTTTCTTATTCCAGCTTTTGCTGGATTGCTAGCTGGATTATTCGGAATTGGCGGTGGAATCATCTTGGTACCGATGATGGTTCTACTATTTCGCTTTCCACCCCATGTCGCGACTGCGACCTCTATGTTTATCATTTTATTATCCGCATCTATTGGTAGTATTTCTCACATTTTATTAGGGAATGTGATCTATTCTTATGTATTGGCCATTGCCCCAGGTGCTTATTTAGGTGGAAAGTTAGGATCTTATTTTGCTACAAAGTTAAGTAGTCAATCCTTAATTCTAGCCTTTCGAATTTTTATTTTGCTTATAGCGATCCAAATGATCTATAAGGGATTGTAGTATGTAGAAACGGTGGTGTTTGTTTTGACCTTGAATCTACGAATTCATATTATTCATACCAATGATTTGCATAGTCGTTTTGAAAATATGCCAAAGATTTCTAGCTATATTCAACAAGTGAGGAAGGAAGCTGCAGAACAAGGTGAACGGGTTATTGTTGTCGATATAGGCGATCATATGGATCGAATGAAGCTTGAGACAGAAGGAACCTTTGGCAGAGTCAATGTAGAAATTTTGAACCAAACAGGTGTTGAGGTAGTAACGATTGGCAATAATGAAGGGTTGACTTTTACGAAGGGAAATCTAGAAAAAGCCTACCAAGAACGAAATTTCAACATTGTCGTATGCAATTTAATCGATATAGTAACAAAACAGAAACCAAATTGGGTCAAAGACTATTGGATTCAAGAGGTAGATGGTATAAAAATAGGGTGGATTGGTGCGACAGCGCCCTATGAAACCTTTTATCGCTTACAGGGCTGGGAGGTATTAGAACCTATGCCTTTCATTCAAAATATAGTAGAACAAATTAGACATGAAGTCGATCTCATTATCTTTTTATCACATTTAGGAATACGGGCAGATGAACAAATCGCAGAAGAAATCCCCGTAATCGATGTGATTATTGGGGGACACACCCATCGTTTTTATGAACATGGATTGCAGAAAGAGGGTCAGCCTTTAATCTGTCAGGTTGGAATTTTTGGCGATTATATCGGCCATTTAACCATAGATTTTGATTCTACTGAACGAAAAATCATAAATATTGAGGAAAAAACGGTTCAAATGGAATCTTTTCAAGACGATCCAATAATCGTTGAAGTTGTGAAGACATTTCGTGAGCAAGCCAAAAGTGAACTAAATCAGATTGTAACCATCTTAGAGGAACCGTTGCCGATTTTTTTGGAGATGGAGTCTCCTTTAGGGAATCTCTTAGCTGATGGAGTAAGAAGCTGGGTAAATGCGGAAATTGGCTTAGTGAATGCAGGCCAAATCTTACAAGGATTAGAAAAAGGGAAAGTAACTAAAGAAAGAATTCATGAAATCTGTCCCTCACCGATCAATCCTTGTATTGTAAAACTCACTGGCTCACAAATTATGCAGACATTAGAGCAATCCTTATTAGACGAATTTATACATTTTCCGCTAAAAGGCTTTGGTTTTAGAGGAAAAGAAATCGGAACCCTTTGTCTTTCTGGCTTAAAAGCAGAAATCGATCCTTTGGCAGAGCCTTATAAACGTGTAAAAAAAGTATGGGTTGGTAACGAAGAAATGGTTGAGGATCAAGAATATATTGTGGGTACATTAGATATGTTTACGTTTGGTGGAGGGTACCCCTTAATTAAAGAAGGCAAAGAGATTCAATATTTCTTACCTGAATTTATCCGCGATATATTGGCGACCCAGTTAAAGGAACAAGCCGCAATCGTTAAAAGTTTCACAAAAAGATGGGTAAGCATCAACATCAAAGACATAGTATGAGAGAACCAACTCTGTCTTTTTTAACGTATTTGTGACATTAATGGTTTTAATATGAATTTATTTACAAAAATTGATACATCTAAATAAGAGGTTACAAAATATTACGTATGCAATTATATTAGCCTTAATTCTAAATAATATCATTTTTGTATTGCTTCATTTACCAAAAAAATTGACCTACGATCTAGTTGTCTTTAATTTTTCTAATTACGGAAAATATATTTATTGCGATCGGAATACATGGTTTTTTAGATGTAGTAGGCATTTTTGATACAATCCGGTCTTCCTTAACGCAAACCTTTATTTTAATCTATACGCTTATTTCTCTTATCATCTGGTTGAAAAGAGTACCCTTTAATTCATTCAAATATCCTAGGTATCCTGTACTTTAGTTCTGATTCATTTCCTCTATGACCGATTGTTTACTAGAAATTTCTGATTCTTTATCTAATAAATAATCAATCGGTATAGCAAGTTTATTCGCAAGAATTTGTAGTGTTTTATATGGTCGTTTTGCCACTAAACCGTTTTCAATTTGACTAATAAAACCTCTTGTAAAATCTGGTTCTGCTAGATCAGCTTGTGTTAGTCCTAACTCTTTTCGTCTTTTTTTTTATTTTTGTACCAATATCCAAGAAAATTTCTTATTTCCATTTTTCCCCTTTTTTATATTGACTATGTAAGACCATCATATTTTAGATAGGGAAAATGAAAAAATTGCTTCAAATCTGTTCGAATTTATATGATTTTTTCTAAATACAAAAATTCCTAAATAATACAACATTTTAACTTTATTAATAATTGAGTAAAAGATATTTGATTATTGGGTAAAAATATTATTTTCTTAATTTTTAAGTAATTATTAAGACACTTTTTTTAAAACATGTAAACAATTAGAAATTTATGTGTTAATATGTTAGTGAAGTTAATTTATATAAACATTATGAACATTCGATAAAGAGTCAACTTGCTAGAGTTATAGATTACGAGGTTGTTATCAGGTATATAAATAAGTACCTGTATACAATAAAACAGAGCCGTTCTAAGCATCTTGACCGTGTACATGGGAATCGGCTCTTAGGGCTTTACCTTGCAGAATGATAAAGTAAAGGACTAAGTCAGTTATAAAGTATTTAATTACCTTTGTAAATAGTAGGGTAGGGCCAAATCCAAAAAAGGAGGTATGCCCTAAGGTCAAGTTGAAAACTTAAGATTCATCTTATATTTAGAGATTTATCTTCCATATGATAAACCCGGGTTTAAAATTTATTTGAAATTTGGAGGGAAAATCAATGAAAGCTTTAATTAAATTTTTAGTGTTGATTTTATCATTAATGATCCCTATTTTCGGACAAGTATCCGCAGCTTCTTCATTAGACAATATCACGAAAGAACAAATTAGGGAAATTAAAGAAAATCTCACAGAAATGGGGGTTGATGAGAAAACTCAAAATTCCCTAATTAATAAACTAAAAGAAGGGCAAATTTGGGATTCTATGAATGTTAAAATGAAAGATAAAGGAATTACAAATACAATATTAAAAACTGATGCTAATGGAACTAAAGTACAGAGTACAAAAACAGTATATCCAGATGGTTCTGTAAATGTGGTTAATATTACGATTCCAAGTCCAGAATTAGATAGTGAATTTTCTGTACAAGATGTTAGTGGCGGTACAGCATCATGTGGCAGTGGTTATTGTAATTATTACGGTGTTAAAGTTGATGGTGGCAATGGAATAGTAAATGCATCGTTTTTAGCAGATTATACATTTGTTGATGGAGGATATGATTATATTTCAAAAGCATATCAACCAAGAGTAGAGGTTTATTTTGGTAGCTTTTCAGATGTAACTGGTCCAGTAATTTTAAGAGCAAAGGAAACTTCCTATCAAAGCGCCAGAGCATACTTGAAATGGACTTTTAATAATGATGCAGGGTCAGCTGTTCAATATTTAAATTTAGATGTTCAACAAGATACAGCTTCCTCTTCATTTGTAACTAATTAAAAATAAATGATAATTCAAAGTAGTGTCTCTATGATTTAATAGAGATACTACTTTGGTTTTAAAAAATAATATTTAAAGGAGTGTAAGTAATAATGTTTTTCGATAAGGATAGCAAAAAAAGTATAAAAAAAGGAGATGGGCGACTCAGTTTTTTTCATTTATTCATTGCAATTATATTAGTTGTGATCATTATTTTTTTAATTGGATTCTATGGAATGAATATTTCTTTTGATTAAAATACCACCTATAGATTACGAGGTTGTTATCAGGTATATAAATAAGTACCTGTATACAATAAAACAGAGCCGTTCCAAGCATCTTGACCGTGTACATGGGAATCGGCACTTAGGGCTTTATCTTGCAGAATGATAAAGTAAAGGACTAAGTTAATTATGAAGCATTTAATTACCTTTGTAAATAGTAGGGTGGGACGTACATCATTGGTTTATGCTGAATATTTTTGGGGGGGAAATGGGGGCAGTACGCAGCGGCAGTGGCCAAAACTTATTCTACTATTGAACAGATCGTTAATGATGCTCAAGTTATAGTAAAAGCTAAAGTCCCAGAGATCTTCGAACACATATTCAATTGTAGATAAAGAACTCTCCTAATCATTTATATCAGCTTAAAGAAAATAAGTTAAAAAACATTTTTAACGAAAAGGGGCTAAAGGAATTTGATGAAACAAACTTATTAGACCTTATGAAATCTAATTAAAAGGTTTCATCCCAAAACTGGGATGAAACCTTTGGCCTATCTAAATAAATCTTTCCTTCTTTCTAATATGAATAATAAAGGCATTCCTAATAAGTAGAGAACGCCTAATTCGCCAATCCCTACCCAAAGCATCGCTAATGGAATACTAATTTCAGTGCTAAAAACAATTCCTAACTCTAATCCAACAAAAATCGCATTAATTAGAATAGGTGGCCAAGGAACAAGCCACTTATTTTTAATTTTTGAGGTAATGATCGCTGCAATAAGTGTAGCCAAGGTTCCTACAACCATGTCAATTATCCCTAGCGGACTGATGATATTGGCAATCAATACTCCTATCGCTAAACCTGGAATAGCAAGGGGAGTGAAAAAGGGAAGGATTGTTAAAGCTTCAGCTACCCTAAATTGGATCCAACCATAAGATAAAGGTGCTATCGCAATGGTTAACACAGCATACAGTGCGGCAATGGCACTAATCATTGCCATTTTCTTCGTATTCAATTTCAATGGAAATCCTCCTCAAACCCAATTTTTTTCGACAGGGGTGTTGGCACCCTGCAATCATTTATAATAAGATAAGGCAAGATTAAATTCAATCCTTTTTATAAAAATTTCCAACCACTTCTCCACTTTCATATAATTTTAATTGTTCTTTGTAAGTGATTAAGTTATTTTCTCTCATAAAGGATTCAAATTCATCATTAGATAATAAACCGACATATTGATCACTTTGCGTAATAAACTGATTTTTACCCATATTTAATTTATCAAAATATAAGCTATTAATGTATTCTTTATTGATTTGTACTTGAAACATTTTCAGCACCTCCTTAAAATTAGGATGAGATGAATCGCATTGTTTTATCCGATTTACTAAAGTTTTCTCAAGCGTTTAAAACCATGTCATTGTTCACTAAAAAACGTTATAATAAATAAAATGAAGGTAGGCATAAACGTTTTAGTAAATGTGGCATACTAAGATATGGTGAAAGGAGTTATGCCCGTGAAATTTGTAAATGAAATATATGAGTTATACCGAAATCATTTAACAGGAGATGAAGAAGATGCAGTCGCATTAGTCCTAAATTTGCTTGAGGATCATAAGAAAAATGATATTTTACATGTGATTCAGGAAATGGAAGAGCATGAGGTATATCAGATGTTTGCTATGTACTTGATCGAAATGCTAAAGGCAAAAATGGCTCAAGAAAGCGTTGGCGGCTCTGATTTTAAAACAAGAATGGTGAATGATTCAACTTTACATTAAAGAATCCTACTACCATTAAAGTTAATGGTAGTTTTTCCTTCCCTTTTTTGGGTGTTTGCATCTATAATAGAGAGAAAGAGGTAATATACATTCTCATTCATCTTGAAATGAATGAAAGTATAACTTTTTTACCATTAAAAAGGGGAACGTACGATGAGACGAATTCCAACAACAAAATGCCAACCAGGGGTTAAATTAGCTAAACCCATTCTAAATGATATTGGCGGTGTGTTAATTGCAAAGGATGTTGAATTAACACAATCAATGATAGAACGATTATTACAGTTGGGAGTAGACTCTTTATATATTTATGATGCTAGAACAGATGATATTGAAGTAAAGGATGTTTTATCTGATAAAACCAGAGAATTAGCGCTAAAATCGATTAAAGATACGTTTCAAGACATGTTTAAGGAAAAATTAGTTCACCGTCCATTGACAAAGGGAAACCTTACATTGGTCTTTAAGCCTGTTTTGGATCATATGCTTGATGACATGAAAGCGAATCAACAAGCCATGTTAATGTTGTCTTCAATCTACATCAAAGATTTATACCTTTATACCCATTCCTTACAGGTAGCCATTTATTCCATATCAATGGGAATGGCAAAAGGATATAACCAACAACAATTAAGTGAATTAGGGCTTGGTGCAATGTTACATGATATTGGGAAAACAAAGGTTCCTATTTCTGTTTTAGAAAAAAAAGAACCATTAACAGAAGAAGAATTTGCTCTTATTCGCTCACACACAGAGTATGGTTTTGATTTGCTACGAAAAGAGCCTGGGATTCCTTTGTTATCTGCACACTGTGCCTATCAACATCATGAGAGGATAAATGGTGGCGGTTATCCCCGTGGTCTTTCGGGTGATGATATTCACGAATATGCGAGAATTGTTGCGATTGCAGATGTTTATGATGCATTGGTTTCTAAAAGAGCTTATAAAAATACGATTCTCCCTCATGAAGCTTTGGAATTCTTATATTCAAAAGCAGGGGTAGATTTTGATCGGGATTTGCTTGAACTATTTAGAAAAACAATAGCGATCTATCCGATTGGAACGAATATCATTTTAAATAGTGGAGAACTTGGTATCGTCGTTGATATAAATTCCAAATATCCGGACAGACCAATCATTAGAGTATTAGAGGATAAAAATCAGGGAATAGTCGATTCACCCTATGAAATTGATTTATCCAAAGAAAGTTCCAAAGTAATCATCTCCTGTCTTAACTAATGAACGGAAATAGTCTAGTTTAATGCCAATCCTTTTGGGTTGGCATTTCATTTGTATAGAGAATAAATATCCTTTTTAAAAAATGGAACAAAACAATTGACTTGTTACGTTTTCACATTTACTATTAACTATAAATTTTAATTAAATTTTAACTTCCCTCCGAAAGAAGTCTCCCACTTCTAAACGTGAAGGTGTGCCAGCACCAGTGAAAGTAGGAGATGAATTTCGGTTAGGCGTAGCCTAAAGTTGTCTTTTTTTGCTATGATATAAGTAGAATGGAATCACGATGTTGAGAAGCTTTTGCTTACTCACAACGGGTGGTGCGCCCATTGAAGTGATAAAGAAATATATAGAAAAATTCCCGACTCCTGCCAAGTACAAAAAGGAGTTTGCATGGCTCAAAGAAGTCGATAGCCTTGCATTGGCAAACGCTCAACTGAATTTGCAGAAGGCATACCAAAGCTTCTTCTCTGGTCGTGTTGAATTTCCTAAGTTCAAAAGCCGCAAGGCGAGACAGTCCTACACAACCAACGTGGTCAACGGAAAGGATTAGATTTTTCCATGAATGGCTTATTCGTCGATAGCGAAGAAGGTAAGACAGCCAAGTGGTTTCCATCATCCAAAACTTGTTCATGTTGCGGTCAAGTAAAGGAGTCTCTATCTCTTTCTGAGCGCATATTCCATTGTGATGAACGCTTCTATCAATATCAAGCGTGAAGGATTGCGATTGTTAGTATAATCATAAATAGAGCATGGAACAGGCTCGATAGCTAAGTAAATTTCGTACCGTTAGGTGCGATTACCTTAGAAGCCCCCACCTCTAAGCAAAGCGTAGGTGGCGGGTAGTTCACTATGAACATTATTTTCAGAAAAGTTTGGTTTTTAATAGTTGGAGAAACATTTTATAAATGAGGTAGGTTAGATGATGGAACTTTCTAATCATATAAGAGCAAATATAAAAGAAAAGATGATGGAGAATTTTCTACACTTACATACTCATCCAGAACTGAGTTGGCAGGAAGTCAATACGACACAATTTTTAAAAGAGAGATTACAAGCATTAGGTTTAGAAACGATAACGTTTGAAGATACAACTGGAGTGATAGGAATTTGGGACAATACACATACAGATCATAAGCTGACTGTTGCTCTTCGTTCAGATATGGATGCTTTATGGCAAGAGGTTGATGGAAAATGGTGCGCCAATCATTCATGTGGCCATGATGCCCATATGGCAATGGCATTAGGAGCACTAGAAATTCTTAAAGTTGTTGGTTTTCAACCAAAAGGAAAGTTTAAGCTTATTTTTCAACCGGCTGAAGAAAAAGGAACAGGTGCTCTAAAAATGATTGAGAAAGGTGTAGTCGATGATGTGGATTACTTATATGGTGTTCATCTCCGACCTATTCAAGAGCTTCCATTTGGGAAAGCTACTTCTGCCATATATAATGGAGCAGCTTTATTAGTAAAAGGAGAAATTCGTGGAAAGGCTGCTCATGGTGCAAGACCACACTTAGGAGTGAATGTAATTGATGTGGTCTCCCACTTTATTCATGGTCTACACTCCATTTATACAGACCCGATGGTACCTGCAACAGTAAAGATGACAAGGTTAAACGCAGGTGGGGAAAATGTAAATATCATTCCGGATTTTGCTGAATTTGCTTTAGATATCCGTGCGCAAACCAACCAAGTTCTTGATGAGCTCTGTCAAAAAATAGAGAGTTTAGCTCAAAATATTGCAATGATGTATGGAGCAAAAATAAAACTATTGCCATCCAATAAAATTGCTGCTGCTGAAGTCAATGAAGAGGCAAAAAGAATCATGAGTGAGGCGATTAAAAAAACATTAGGTTCAGAAAACACAGTAAACGGGATCATAACACCCGGCGGCGAAGACTTCCATTTTTATACATTGGAACGTCCTGCGATTAAGGCGACCATGCTGGGAGTTGGCTGTGATCTAGAACCTGGGTTACATCACCCTAATATGACATTTAATCATCAAGCCATATTTTTAGGTGCAGAGATTTTAGCAAAAGCTGTAATTGATACATTCGAAAGGGGAGGAAAGGATTGAGCCAAACACCTGTAGTAACAACTATTGTGACCCGTTCTTTAAAGAATCTTGAAGAATTGGAAAAAGTACAAGAATTAGAAAAATTAGTTTGGGGGATGAAAGAAATTGTTCCTACTCACCAAACTTTAACAGCAGTAAAGAATGGTGGATTGGTACTTGGAGCTTTTCACAAAGAGAAATTAGTAGGGTTCCAGTATAGCTTTGCTGGGTTTAATGGAAAGGAAGTTTATCTATGTTCTCATATGCTCGCTATTCATCCAGATTATCGTCATCAAAAGATTGGAGAACGATTAAAAAGAGTTCAACGGGAAGAAGCATTAAAATTGGGGTATCGTTTAATCACTTGGACTTACGATCCCTTGGAAAGTGTAAATGCCAATTTAAATATTGGAAAATTAGGAGCAATTACCAACACCTACATAGGAAACGCTTATGGAGAAATGAATGATCCCTTAAACCGTGGATTGGCTTCTGATCGTTTTCTTGTCGAGTGGTGGTTGGAAAGTTCCCATGTATTAGAGAAACAAAAGGGTAAAAGGATCGATAAATCAGGATTTAAGAAAGAATGTTCTCTTATCCAGTGGAAAATGAATAATAAAGGATTTCCGGTTCCTAATGAAATAGATATAACAAAGAATGAAGAAGAATATTTATTTGTTCCTATCCCTTCTAAATTTCAGGAATTAAAACACCAAGATATTGAGTTAGCAATTGAATGGCGGCAGAAAACAAGATTGATCTTTACCCATTATTTCGCTCAAGGTTGGATCGTTTGCGATTTTCTAAAAATGAATAATGAAGAGTTTGATGGTGTTCATTTCTATGTTTTAAAAAGAAAGGGTGAATAAGATGCAGATTAAATATATTACTTTAAGACATATGAAGATGAGGATGAAAAAACCTTTTACAACAAGCTTTGGAACTCAGCAAGATAAAGAGTTTATTCTTGTGGAAGTAAAAAATACAGATGGATTATCTGGCTGGGGAGAATCCGTCGCTTTTACTGAACCTCTTTATAAAGAGGAAACAGTTAAAACCAATTGGCATATCATGGAAGATTTTTTGATTCCTTTGCTACTTAAAGAGCCCATCACACATCCTGATCAGGTATCGGAACGTTTTGCACATATTAAAGGAAATTATATGGCTAAATCTGCGTTGGAGGGGGCAGTCTGGGATCTTTATGCTAAAGAAAAGGGAATACCATTGGCTAAAGCGTTAGGTGGGGAAAAGAAAACGATCGAAGTGGGTATCAGTATCGGTATCCAGAAATCTATTGACCAGCTTTTGCAAGTGATTGAACAACATGTCAATGAAGGATATAAACGAATCAAAGTAAAAATTAAGCCCAATTGGGATATTGAGGTGATTAGAGCGATTCGGCAGAAGTTCCCTGATATTCAGTTAATGGCAGATGCTAATTCTGCTTACACACTGGCTGATGTGGATCATTTGGCTAAATTAGACGAATTTAATCTGATGATGATCGAGCAACCATTAGCCCATGACGATATTATTGATCATGCAGAATTACAAGCAAAGATAAAAACCCCAATCTGTCTTGATGAAAGTATTCATTCGGCTGAAGATGTTCGAAAAGCGATTAAACTAGGCAGTTGTAAGATCATCAATATTAAAATTGGCCGTGTTGGCGGTTTAACCGAAGCAAAGAAAATCCACGACCTATGTCAAAAAAATGGGATTCCTGTATGGTGTGGAGGTATGTTAGAGGCAGGAGTGGGTAGAGCGCATAATATTGCAATTACCACCTTATCTAATTTTACGATGCCTGGGGATACAGCAGCATCTTCTCGATATTGGGAGGAAGATATTATTGATCCAGAAGTGACAGTAGAAAATGGTGTCATATTTGTTCCTGATCGACCTGGCATTGGATATGAGCCAAATCGAGAAAAAATTGAGGAGAGAACACTATTTAGTAAAACATTTCGCTCGTAATAAGGTGGGAGATTATTCTAGCTTATATTTCTAGTTTAGCAGGATTCTCAAAGCTAGTAGGAACCGTATACCCAGTTATGGGTTATTTAGGATTTTTGCTCATGGGTGCTGTGGTAGTAACTTGGTTCCGAGTGAAAGTAAGAAAAGAAACAAGCATGAATGTAGCGGTTAATCAATCAAATTAGAAACGATTATATGAAATAAATATTGCTGGGATTCTCCCAAAAAAGTTTCTATCTACCCACTTATAATTTTAGATTTCTCCGAACAATTATATCGAAAAGAAAATCACAAGATTTGATTTGAAAGGAGAAATCATAGATGAAAAAACAATTAGCAACCTTATTATTAGCATCAAGCTTAGTAATTCCTACTGCAGTAAGTGCAGCTGAATCCACTAATAGCATTGATGAGCAAACACAAATCGTTCAGGAGCAAACTGTTACAACAGATACTTATCAACAAGGAACTTCAACAGAATCAACGACAAACACTCAAGCAGAAACAACAGTAAATGCTGGGTTAACTCCTGAGGATACACTTTATTTCCTAGATAAATTACTTGAAAATGTTCAACTTACTTTTACATTTGATCCAGAGTTCAAGGCATCCCTTTATGCAGATATCTCAGCAGAACGTCTAGCTGAATTAGATGCGATCAGTGAAGAGAACAAGAGTGAATTTCTTACAGATTTATTAGCTGCATACCAAGATGCTTTAGTAAAAGCAGGAGCAACGCTAGAAGAAGCAAAAGCAGATGGAAAGGATGTAACGGAAGCTAGTGAACAAATAGATCAGGTGGCTGAGCAAGGAAACACTACTGTTCAAGAAGAAACAGAAGAATTAGATGAAGAACAAGTTGAACAAATGGAAGAAACCATTACAAATGCAAAAATCACAGCAGCCGTTGTCAAGGATATAGATCCTGAAATTGTGATTACCTTGAAGGAGCAAGGTGTTGGATATGGTAAGATAGCATTAACGGTGGCTATTTCCAATCTTTCAGGGAAAACCGTAGAAGAGGTGACGAATCTTCTTGCAACAAAAGGGGTTGGATTGGTTGCCAAAGAATTAGGCTTACATCCTGGAAATCTTAAAAAACGCGGTTTAACGATAAATGTTGAACCAGTTGCTGATTCAGAGGAAAATACTGAAGATTCAACCACTCAAACGACAGAGAACCAAACAGAAGCTACAACTGGTGAAATGAACCAACAAGTTCAAACAACTTCTAATATGACAACTGAAAATAGTACAGATGATAGCGTAAATGAAGGTAAGGATAAAGCTAAAGTAGCGGTTAATACAGGTATGAAACTTCAAAAAAATGAATTAAAAATAAAGGAAACACCAAAAGGATTGGAAATCAAAGCAGAAATCAAGCTTGAAAAAGAAAAACAAGAAAAAGAAGATAAAGATGACGATAAAAAAGAAGTAAAAGAAGTTAAGGTAGAGAAAAAGGAAAGAGAAGAACATAAAAAAGGTGAAAAAGAGCGCGACTAATAGATAAATGAATAAAAACCTCCCAAATCATTTGGGAGGTTTTTATTCATTTCAATTCAACTTTTGTATGCTCACGCTGTAACTTCTTCTCATAGGCCACAGCACGTCTTGTTTTTGGATCGAGTTCGATCAATCCACAGGTTTTAACCTCACTACATCCTTGTTTCATATAACAAGGCATGTCCAAGTCACCGAACAAACGTGGAGCTTTTTCTACCAACTGATCAGTAATGGAACGATACAAGAGACGGATTTCATCTTGAGCTCTTAAACATAACCGTTTTATCGCATGATGACGCCAGCCTACAGCATTTCTTGAATCGGTATACATAGTGGCGATTCCTAAAGGTAGGATAGCTCTAGCCCGTTCGTTTTCCATAATTTCTTCGTCTGTATAATGGCCATATAATTCAAAAGCTTTTTCATGATGATAAATCCATTGGTCTAATTCCTGCTCCCGACCAGGCTTTTTCAGCTCTGGTGGAATGTAATACTCAAATCCTCCATTATTTAACCGAACATAACGAAGGCTTCGTTCATCAAAAGTAGCATGACGGGCACGCATATCCTGTCTTGCAACAAAGATTGGTACTTTTTTAACGAAACTAAAGATATTATGTTCCAAAACCGTATTATGACCACTATCTCGACAATGATTAACGATACCTAATCGAGGTTCACTTTCATAACAAAGAGAACCAGCTTCAGCAGCAAAGCGATCCGCATCCTCTGTCCATTGTACAAGTTTGGCAGAATTTAAAGGTAATGCTTTTGCTAATTCAACTAAGGTTTTATATTCAACACCTTGATATGTAAAATCAATTGCCATTGCCTTCACCTCTCCATCTTTTATTATTTTAACAGAATCATAACCTTTTTTGGGAAAGAAAATGTATTGGAGTTTTTTTTTCGAATATGTATGTATAGAGAGGAGGGGGACAGATGCCACGTTGGGGAACTAGACGAAGATGGAAGATGAAGAAAATCAATCTTCAAAAAAGACAACTTATCTTCATCAGCTTTGTTATCTTTTTAGGAATGATGGTACAATCCTTTTTCTATATAGAAGGTCAACTTCAACCGATATTAATCAGTATTGCTGAAGCAAGGGTAAAACAAATAGCGACGAACGCATTAAACGATGCGATTTCTAAAAAAATTGCCCAAAATACGAGTTTCAATGACCTCATTCAATTTGAAACAGACAATCAAGGTAAAATAAGAGCTGCACTATTTAATTATGGGGAATTTGCAAGGGTCGTGGGTGAAGCAACGGCCAGAGTAGAAGATACATTAAACGATCTTGAAAAGATGGAAGAAAAGATTAAATTAGGAGCCGCTTTTAATAGTAAAATATTTGCAAATGCTGGGCCAGAAATTCCAATCACGCTTGTACCAATAGGCCACGCAGAAGTTACTCCAGATACTAATTTTCAAAATGCTGGTATCAACGTGGTGGTCATGACTGTTGTGATCAATATAAAGGCAGAGGTACAAGTGGTTATTCCTTTTGTTACGAAAGCTACATCCATTGCAACTTCTGTTCCCATTGCCCAAACACAAATCTTTGGTGAGGTTCCACAGTTTTATTATGATGGTAGTAATTATAACAGTACAGATCCAAGTAAATCTACTACACCACCACCAATTCAAATCATCCCTGGTACACCAAGTATTCCAAATAATACTCAACCAAATGTAGGAGAAGCAGCACCATCTTCTTCACCAGCTGCTGAACCGATTCCTGGGTTTGAATCTTTTTATCCTATTATTTCAGGTGAAGGGGTGCCATTCACGGGTGTAGCACAGTAAAAAACTACAAAAGTGACCGATTAATTTTGTAGGATCTCAATCAATACTATTAAGATAAGACTACCGAGCTTACTTTGATCATTTTTTTCTTTCCCCTATTAACGATGTTATGCTATAATCAATAACATGTATTTACAATTTTCTAAATTATCATAAATAACGTTTAGTTTGTATTTTAATGAATTATTTATATATTTTTTATGCTGGAAGGTGGGTGAAAACGTGTCTGAATCATATCTTTTACAAGTAAAGCAATTAATAACGAATTTTTATACAGAAGACGGCGTTTTTTCAGCAGTAAATGACGTATCGTTTTCCCTTAAACCTGGTGAAACATTAGGAATCGTTGGGGAGTCAGGAAGTGGGAAAAGTGTAACCTCCCTATCGATCATGGGACTAATTCCAAAATCAAATGGGAAAGTAGAAGGTTCTATTCTTTATAACGGAGAAGAGTTGACGAATCTATCAGAAAAACAAATGAGAAAGTTACGGGGAAATGAAATAGCGATGATTTTTCAAGAACCGATGACTTCATTAAACCCCGTCTTTACGATTGGCAACCAAATGGTAGAATCGATTCGTTTACATACCTCCCTCTCGAAGAAAGAAGCAAAGAAAAAGGCAATTGACATGTTGAAACGCGTAGGAATTCCAAGAGCAGAAGAGATTATGAATGAATACCCTCATCAATTGTCTGGAGGAATGAGACAACGGGTCATGATTGCCATGGCAATGTCATGTACTCCTTCGATTTTGATTGCAGATGAACCAACAACTGCACTAGATGTGACGATCCAGGCGCAAATTTTAGATTTAATGAGAAATTTAAAAAAGGATTCCAATACCTCTATTTTGCTGATTACACATGATCTAGGCGTTGTTGCAGAAATGTGTGATCGTGTGATCGTAATGTATGCAGGAAAAATTGTTGAAGAGGCGGATGTTCGAACGATTTTTCACTATCCAAACCATCCTTATACCAAAGGGCTGATTCAATCAACTCCTCAATTAAACGAAACGAAACAAAGGCTTTACTCGATTCCTGGAAATGTACCAAGTATTAAAGAGATGCCTAGCGGTTGTACATTTGCTCCTCGTTGCGAATATGCGACTGACCAATGTCTTCATCAAGTACCCGAATTAAAAGATGTCGGGACGAACCACAAGTCTAGATGTTGGTTAAACGAACAAAAGGATTTGCTGAACGAGGAGGGTGCA
This sequence comes from Tepidibacillus sp. HK-1, assembly GCF_001748485.2. NCBI lineage: Bacteria > Bacillati > Bacillota > Bacilli > Caryophanales > Bacillaceae > Tepidibacillus > Tepidibacillus sp. HK-1. The sequence continues at coordinate 76,688 of NZ_BDGM02000002.1, forward strand.
TAATGTCAGAGTTCATTTTACAAGTAGAAAATTTAAAAACCTATTTTCCGATTCAAACCGGTGTGTTCCAAAAAACAACAGGCTATGTTAAAGCCGTAGATGGTATTACTTTTCAGGTAGATAAAGGGGAGACCCTTGCACTCGTTGGCGAAAGTGGTTGTGGGAAATCTACTACGGGTCGATCCATATTACGTTTAGTAGAACCAACAGCAGGAAAGATTTTATTTAACGGGGAAGATTTAGTCTCTTTAAATCAAGAACAAATGAGAAAAAAGAGAAGGGATCTACAAATGGTGTTTCAGGACCCTTTTGCTTCGTTAAATCCAAGGCATACCATCCAGAGAATTTTAGAAGAACCTTTACTTGTTCATCAATTAGGAAATGAGCAAGAAAGAAAAGCAAAAGTATATGAATTGCTTGAAGTGGTAGGACTAAATAAAGATCAGGCAAAACGTTATCCCCATCAATTTAGTGGGGGGCAAAGACAACGAATAGGAATTGCAAGGGCCTTGTCTGTAAATCCAAAGTTGATTATTGCAGATGAACCAGTTTCAGCCTTAGATGTTTCCATTCAAGCACAAATCCTAAATCTCATGGAAGATTTGCAAGAGGAATTTTCCTTAACTTATATTTTTATTTCCCATGATTTAAGTGTTGTTCGCCATATTGCTGATCGAGTAGGCGTGATGTATTTAGGTAGTTTAGTAGAGTTGGCTGAAAAAGATGAAGTTTATGAACAACCATTACATCCCTATACCCAAGCCTTGTTATCTGCTGTACCTGAACCAAATCCAGACGTAAAAAAAGAAAGAATTATATTAAGTGGAGATGTACCAAGCCCTGCAAACCCACCTTCAGGGTGTAAATTTCATACCCGATGTAAGTACAAAATGGAGATTTGTGAGAACGAAATACCTGAATGGGCTGAGGTGGGAAAAGGACATTTTGTGGCTTGCCATTTACATAGTGAATCTTCTCACCTTGGTACCTAACTATATTTACAAAAAAGAAGAAGGGAGTGGTCTAGGATTTACTTATCAAATAAAATCGTTTTGCTTTTTTGAAAAACCATGAAGAAAATAAGGGGGTTAATAGAAAAATGAAGAAGGGATTATCTTTTATACTAGCTATTTTAGTTTTATTGTCAGTCGTTTTAGCTGGTTGTGGTAGTAAGGAAACAACTGCACCAAAGGAAAATCAAGAACAACAAGAAGCAGAAGTTCAATCTACTTTGGTTTTTGGACGTGGGGGAGATTCTGTGTCATTAGATCCTGCAAATGTAACAGATGGAGAATCACTTAACGTAACCAAAAATATTTTTGATACCTTAGTAGATTATAAGGAAGGAAATACAGAAATTGAACCTGCTTTAGCGGAAAAATGGGAGGCTTCTGAAGATGGTTTAACTTGGACTTTTTACTTAAAACAAGGGGTTAAATTCCATGATGGTACTGATTTTAATGCAGATGCCGTCATCTTTAACTTTAATCGTTGGATGGATAAGGAAAATCCGTACCATCAAGGGGATTTCCCTTATTATGGTTACATGTTCGGTGGATATAAAGGGGATGAAGGTCATGTCATCAAAGAAGTAGTGGCCAAAGATCCTTATACTGTTGAAATTCAATTAAATAAACCACAAGGTCCATTTTTAAACAATATTGCGATGACTGCTTTTGCAATTGCTTCTCCAGACGCCATCAAAAAATATGGAGATAAATTTGGTGAAAATCCTGTAGGTACAGGTCCGTTTGTTTTTAAACAGTGGATTCGTAATGATAAAATAGTCTTAGAAAAGAATCCGAATTACTGGGTACAAGGTTATCCATTATTAAATCAATTGATTTTCAAATCGATTCCTGATAATCAAGCAAGATTTACGGCTTTACAAAGTGGTGATATCGATATGATGGATGGGGTTAATCCAGATGATGTCACCTTAGCGGAGAAAAATGCAGATTTACAAGTATGGTTACGCCCAAGTATGAACGTTGGTTATTTAGCCTTTAATACTGAAAAACCACCTTTTGATAATGTAAAAGTTCGTCAAGCATTAAGTATGGCAGTTAACAAACAAGCTTTGATCAATGCATTCTATAACGGTTTAGCTGAACCAGCCAAAAATCCAATGCCACCTTCTTTATGGGGATATAATGATGCAGTTCAAGACTATGCTTATAATTTAGATGAAGCGAAAAAATTATTAGCAGAAGCAGGATATCCAGATGGATTTACAACTGATCTATGGTATATGCCTGTTCCTCGTCCATATATTCCACAAGGAAAGAAAATAGCCGAAGCGATGCAAGCGGAATTTGAAAAAATTGGCGTAAAAACGAATTTAGTCACTGAAGAGTGGGCAACATACCTTGAAAAAACAGGTAAGGGCGAACACTCGATGGCTCTTTTAGGTTGGACTGGTGATAATGGTGATCCAGATAATTTCCTTTATGTTCTCTTAGATAAGGATAATGCTAAAGCGCCAGATGCTGGTAACATCTCCTTCTATAAAAATGACCAGTTACATGAAATCTTAATTAAAGCACAGCAATCCAGTGATGTGAACGAAAGAACAGAGCTTTACAAACAGGCGCAAGAAATCATTCATAATGATGCACCATGGGTACCATTAGTACACTCCACACCACCACTTCTTGGTAAAAAGAACATTGTAGGTTTTAATCCTCATCCTACAGGTTCAGATAAATTTACAAAAGTTCATTTTGAATAATTATGGTTAAAGGGTAGTGTGACTACATACTACCCTATCTTATTCAACATAGATTGGGGTGGAAGAAGTTGGTATCTTATACAATTCGCCGTTTATTAATGTTGATTCCTGTTTTGATTGGAATGTCTTTACTCGTATTTTCTATTGTCCATCTCATTCCCGGTGATCCTGCCAAAACCATTCTCGGTGAGAAGGCTTCCCCTGAAGTCCTAGAAAATATGAGAGAGGAATTAGGATTGAATGATCCACTAATCGTTCAATACAAAAACTACATGGTAGGAATATTCAAGGGGGATTTAGGAACCTCCATCAAAACGAAAGTAGCGATATCTGAGGAGATTAGGCCTTATTTGGCTGCAACGATAGAATTGACCTTTTTTGCGATGGCATTTGCCATTTTGATTGGAGTAAATGCAGGGATTATTGCAGCCTGGAAACAAAACTCATGGTTTGATTATATCGCGATGCTTATTGCCCTTTTAGGTGTATCCATGCCGGTCTTTTGGCTTGGTTTAATGGAACAATGGGTATTTGCACAAAAGTTAAATTGGTTGCCCTCTATTGGTCGAGACGGGATTCTAAATCCTGTTCAACCGATTACCAACTTTTATCTCATCGATACATTAATAGCGGGTGATTTTGAAGGATTAAAAGAAGTGCTGAAACATCTCATCTTACCAAGTATCGCTTTAGGTACAATTCCCATGGCCATTATTGCAAGAATGACCCGTTCGAGTATGTTAGAGGTGATGAATTCAGACTATATTCGTACAGCAAAGGCAAAAGGGGTTCATCAATTCTTCTTAATCTATAAGCATGCTTTAAAAAATGCATTTATTCCTATTTTAACTGTCGTTGGTTTACAAACTGGTTTACTTTTAGGTGGTGCAGTTTTAACAGAAACGATTTTTGCATGGCCTGGAATTGGAAAGTATCTTTATGATGCGATTGCGGTTCGGGATTATCCAGTGATCCAATCAGGAATTTTAGTCATTGCTACTATTTTCGTCCTTGTTAACCTGATCGTCGATTTACTATATTCAGCCATTGATCCAAGAATTAGATACCGTTAAGGAGGGGAAATCGATGCAAACAGAAGTAGAAACGCCACTAAAGCCTTATGCTCAAGAACAAAAGATTCCGTCCTTATGGTTGGAAATTATTCGAAGATTATTTAAACAAAAATCAGCACTCATCGGTGGTACAATCATTCTGTTTTTTATTTTCTTAGCTATTTTTGCTCCTTTATTAACTACCTATTCCTTTAAGGAATCAGTACTAGAAAATCGTTTTTTACCTCCTCTATCTGAAGGGCATTTCTTTGGGACGGATGATTTAGGAAGGGATTTATTTACTAGAATCATCTATGGAGCGCAAATATCATTAAGAGTCGGATTTTTATCGGTAATTGGCTCGATTGTGATTGGTACGATGCTCGGACTTATTGCAGGGTATTATGGAAAATGGATCGATATGATTATTTCTAGAATCTTCGATATCATGTTGGCCTTTCCAAGTATTTTATTAGCGATAGCGATTGTAACGGTTTTGGGAAGATCTTTAACCAATGCTTTGATTGCCATTGCCATTATTAATATCCCTACTTATGGTCGGCTTGTAAGGTCTAAAGTGTTAAGTCTAAAAGAAGAAGAATTTATCTTAGCGGCAAAAGCAATTGGAATGAAAAATAGTCGCATACTTTTTCATCATTTGTTACCAAATAGTATGACTCCTATTATTGTTCAGGGGACATTAGGCATTGCAACAGCGATCATTGAAACGGCTGCCTTAGGTTTTCTTGGACTAGGTGCAGTTCCACCAACACCTGAATGGGGAACGATGTTAGCTGATTCCAAAGATTATATTCAATTGGCTCCTTGGACAGTAATTTTTCCGGGGATCTCCATTATGCTTGTTGTATTAGGGTTTAATCTATTAGGAGATGGATTAAGGGATACGCTTGACCCTAAGATGAAAAAATAGGCAATAATTAGACTATTACTTGATTTATAGCTGGACAGTTGTATATAATAATTGGGAATATAGGGTGAATTTAGCCTCTCTTCTCTATGAGATGAGGGGTTTTATATATTGAAAGGTTGGTAAAAAATGAAACAATATGTGGCTAAAGTTTTAAGTCAATCGCTTGACCTTAGTGTAGAGGATATTCTGAATCTATTAGAAACCCCACCAAATCGTGAGATGGGGGATGTGGCATTTCCTTGCTTTTCTTTAGCAAAAGCATTTCGTAAAGCCCCAAACCAAATCGCTGAAGATTTGTCAAGACAAGTAAGTGATCCATTAGTTAGTTGTAAAGCAATTGGTCCATATTTAAATTTTTATTTTGACCGTGCAAAATATGCAAAACAGCTGATTGAAACGATTTTAGACAAGAAAAATACATATGGTGAAAGTGAAATTGGAAAAGGGAAAACGGTTGTGGTCGATTATTCCTCTCCTAATATTGCTAAGCCATTTAGTTTACCTCATTTGCGTTCGACGATGATTGGTAATGCGATTGTTCATTTATATCAAGCTTTAGGTTATCAAGTGGTTGGTATCAATCATTTAGGAGATTGGGGAACCCAATTTGGTAAGTTGATTGTTGCTTATCATAAATGGGGTAATGATGAAGTGATTCGCAAAAACCCAATTGAAGAATTAGTGAAAATTTACGTTAAATTTCATGAAGAGGCAGAGAAACATCCAGAATTAGAAGATGAGGCAAGACAATGGTTTAGAAAGCTTGAAGAGGGTAATGATGAAGCTCTCCGCTTATGGAAATGGTTTGTTGAAGAAAGCTTACAAGAATTCTCAAAAATTTACGATCTCTTAGGTGTTCATTTTGATCATTTTATGGGTGAGAGCTTTTATAATGACAAAATGGATCGAGTTATCCAAGAACTAACAGAAAAAGGATTATTGCAAGAAAGTGAAGGGGCGATGATTGTTGACCTTTCAGATCTAGACATGCCCCCTGTCTTGATTAAAAAGAAAGATGGCTCGTCGATCTATGCTACTCGAGATTTAGCTGCTGCATTATATCGTAAAGATGCTTTTGATTTTGATAAAATGTTTTATGTGGTAGGGAACGAGCAAGCGTTACATTTTCAACAGGTTTTTGCCGTTTTAAAGAAGATGGGATATCATTGGGCAGAAGAAATGAAACATGTGCCATTTGGTCTTATGTTATTTGAAAATAAAAAGATGTCTACACGTAAAGGAACCATTGTCTTATTAGAGGAAGTTTTACAAAAAAGTATTGAGATGGCTGATCAGATCATAGCCGAGAAAAACCCTGATCTTCCAAATCGTGAGGAAACGGCCAAAGCAGTAGGAGTTGGTGCAGTGATTTTTAATGATCTAAAACAACATCGGATGCATGAAGTGAATTTCTCTTGGGAAGATGCGCTAAATTTTGAAGGGGAAACAGGCCCTTATGTCCAATATACGAACGCTAGAACTAGAAGTCTGTTAAGAAAGGCGAACATAAGCGAAGAACAGATCCATTCAATTGATGGAAGCTATCTTACAGGGGATGCTGCTTGGGATTTGTCTTTGCTTTTAAACCAATACCCAGATATCTTGATTAAAGCAGCAAATCGTGCTGAACCATCAGTTGTGGCAAGATATTTGTTGGATGTAAGTGCACAGTTTAATCGTTTTTACCACCAAGAACGAGTGATTACTGAAAATGAGAAAGAGCAAATCGCAAAATTAGGTTTATCTACTGCTACCTCTAAGGTATTACAGCATGGGTTAAGTATATTAGGGTTAAAAGCACCCGAGGCGATTTAAATCTTTCACTTGTCATATACAAACTTATTTCAATATTCATGGAGCCCTACAAAAGTACTCGGAATACGCTTCAAAAGAAGTCGTTACTTTTGTGGGCTTCTTTTTTTTCATAAAATCCTCATAATTTCTTAACACAAATATAATGTACAATAGATGTAAATAAGGTTGATATTTTTTTGGGGGAAAAGGATGAAAAAGTATATCTTTACGTTGATCATCTTGATATTAGCTACAGGTTGCAGTACCAAAACTCCATATCTTCTTCGAGATTCTGATTCTGCGATTTTTGTTGCAGTTGTAAACAAGGGGCAAATTTTAGTCATTGATCCGATTCATTTTCAAAAAATAGCGGAGATTACAACTGATGCACCTGTGCAACATCTTTTACTATCCCCAGATCAAAAGATTTTATATGCTTCTGGAAAAGAGATGAATCAATTATTCCTTTTTGATGCACACACAGGAAAATTGATTGGAAAATATCCAATTGGAGGGGGAATCATTGCTCAAACCATTTCTAAAGATGGGCAATATCTCTATTTTGGAACACAAGAGGGATCTATCTACCAATGGGATGCATATGATCTACAAATCACTAGAAAAATGGAGATCGGACAAGAACCAGCCACATTACAAATCTCTGAGAATGGACAATTTTTATATGTAGGTTTGTTAGAGGAAGGGAAAGTAAAAGAAATTGACATAAAACAATGGGTAGTGACAAGAGATTTTAAAGGCCCAAAAAGAACCATGGGGATTGGTTTAAATTTAGAATCAAGGAGGTTATGGGTTGGTGGCCATGGGGATGCAGAAGCTCCGAATGATAAGATATATGAAATCAATTTAGATCAAGGTACGTATCATCCATTACAGACAGGATTAATGCCAATAAAAATAGAATTTGATGAGAAGACAAAAAAATTATATGTTCTTAACCATGGCTCAAATCAGCTATCCATCTTTTCTCTCAATGGGAAGGAAAAAGATAAGAAAACAGTCTATGTAGGAAATAATCCTTTTGATTTTACGATAGCTAATGGGTATATTTATGTCTCAAACTATGATAGTCGTTCTTTAAATATATTTGAAGAGGAAAGTTTACAAAAGGTAAAAGAAATAGATATTGGCGGCCATCCATTATCAATTGTTTATATGGGAGGAGAATAAAATGGTTCAATTTCAAGACAAGAAGATCTTAATTGTTGATGATGAACCACAAATGCGAGAATTATTAAGAGCATACCTAGAAAAGTCACATTTCATCGTAGAGGAAGCAAACAATGGTCAAGACGCATTAGATAAACTTTCGGTTTCTGAATTTGATTGTATTGTGTTAGATGTGATGATGCCTGAAATGGATGGGTTAACGACTTGTTTAGAAATTCGAAAGAGTTCAGAAGTCCCAATTATTATGTTAACAGCTAGAGGAGATGAGCTAGACCGTGTTCACGGATTAGAGCTTGGTGCCGATGATTACATCGTGAAGCCTTTTAGTCCTAGGGAATTAGTGGCAAGAATCAAAGCACTTTTAAGGAGGTCACAAGTGTCCAATAAGTCTGAGAGTGAACCACTGATGAAATCTTTTGGAGCCATTTCAATTGATGAAAAAGCTAGAAGAGTGAAGGTTCAAGAAAAAGAACTAGTTCTTACACCTAAAGAATATGATCTGTTACTCTTTTTAACGAAAAATCAAAATCAGGTGTGGACAAGGGAACAAATTTTAGAACATGTCTGGGGTTATGATTTTTATGGAAGCTTAAGAACCGTAGATACCCATATCAAAACTTTAAGGATGAAACTAGGGGATCTTTCAAATTACATCTCTACCATATGGGGGGTAGGTTATAAGTTTGAGATATACTAAATTAAGATTAGACCTTAGTTCAAAACTATGGATTACATTGATTATTGCATTCTTGATTAGTAGCTTATTTAATTATTGGACCACTCTTTACCTCTACAGACATCTCTATGTTGAACAGACAGAAAAATACTTAGCAGAAAAGGGAAAGAAGATTGTTAGCAGGTATACAGGAGGGGAAATCAGTCAGTCATTTAAGGAAAAAGTAAATGATATTAACTCATTAACCAACGAAGAAATCGTGATTACCGATAATCCTGCAGACTTGGGGGCTTGCCTTCCTGTTGATAGTGAGCATGCAGAACCACTTGTTTCTTATGAACAGAGAGAAAAGTTATCACAGGGTGAAGTGATCACGATTATTGGTGAACATGCACGGTTTAAAAGAGATATTATTGCCGTGGCTGTTCCTTTAATCGATCCTGAGATAAATCAGTTGGTAGGTGCTGTTTTTCTTTATATGCCACTAGCAACAGTGACTGAAGCCGTTGCAGAAATACGATTTTTACTATTTCTTTTCCTTGTCAGTTTTTTCTTTCTAGGGATTATCATGGGAAAATTCATTACCAGTACAATGACAAAACCACTGCGAGAAATGGAATCTGTAGCCAAAAAAATGATGGATGGGGATTTTGAAGCTAAAATACAAGTCTATACAGAAGATGAGATTGGTAGACTTGGGAGAACCTTTAACCATCTATCTGATTCGCTAAAGAAAACGATTAGTTTATTATCAAAAGAGAAAAAACAACTCTCACAAATCTTAGATGGAATCAGTGATAGTGTTCTAACGATCCACAAAAATGAAGGATTTGTCCTACTAAATAATCCGTCAAAGAATCTTTTACGAAAATTAGGTTTGAAAAAGGAAGAATTTATCCATTTACCAGAGATTAAAGCTTATATCGAAAGGGTTAAACAAGAAAAGGATATTGTTACAGGTGAATTTGAACTACATGATAAGACCTATTTCTTATATTTAAGCCCGTTAATCGAAGATCAGGAGTTATGGGGGATTATCCTGGTAATTCATGATGTAACTGCGGAAAGAAAGCGGGAAAACGATACAAGAGAGTTTCTAGCCATTGTGTCTCATGAATTAAGAACCCCTTTAAGCTATGTTCGAGGTTATACGGAAGCTATCATAGATGGGGTGGCTGATTCAAAAGAAACACAAGCAAAATATTTAGAAACGATTCATAACGAAACTTGTCGTATGGAACGGTTGGTTAATGATCTACTAGACTTGGCACAATTAGAAAAAAGCACCTACCCCATGTATCTAGAAGAAATACGCCTTGATCATATTGTTAACCAAGTGGTTGAAAGGTATCTACCAGCTTATATGCAAAAAGGAGTTGCCTTACAAAAGCATTATAGTAAACCGATGTGGATGATTGGGGATGAGGATCGAATCATTCAAATTCTAGTCAATTTACTAGATAATGCATTAAGACATACGAAGTCAGGTGGAAAAGTTACTGTTGAAATTTATCCTTATTATGATGACATCGTCTTACAAGTAAGTGATACAGGCGAAGGAATGGAGAAAGAACAGCTTGCTAGAATCGGTGAAAAGTTCTTTAGAGTGGATAAAGCAAGAAGTAGAAAAAGTGGTGGAACAGGGTTAGGACTAGCTATTGTAAAACAAATCATAGAAAGATTACATGGTAGATTAGAAGTAGAAAGTACTGTTGATGTAGGAACCACATTTCGAATCTATTTTCCGTCAATATCTAGGTCCAATCATGAGTAAACATGGTTGGATTTTTCTTTATTTTAATGCGACCCCACAAAAGTAATCGGATTTTACTTCGAAAGAAGTTGTCACTTTGGTGGGTTATATTGAAAGTATAAATGTAAGCGTTTCTATATGAAAAATATATTTTTTTTAAAAATTTGTTCTTTTCTTTATCACACAAGTGCTGTAATATATAAAACATATAAAAGTTATACAAACTTCAAAGGAGGTCATTCACATGGGTAAAAGAGAACAATGGGGAAGCAGGGCAGGATTTATCCTGGCAGCCATTGGTTCCGCAGTTGGATTAGGTAATATTTGGCGTTTCCCCTATGTAGCATATGCAAATGGAGGTGGCGCATTTCTAATACCATACTTTTTCGCACTTCTAACAGCAGGTATTCCGATCCTTATTCTTGAGTTCGGTATTGGCCATAAATTTAAAGGGTCTGCACCATTATCATTTCGTAGAATCTTGAAGAATTCTGAATGGCTTGGCTGGTGGCAGGTACTTATTTCTTTTGTAATTATGACCTATTATGTTGCGATCATTGCGTGGAGTGCAAGTTATACATGGTTTGCCCTAGGGTTAAAATGGGGTGAGGATACTGAGTCTTTTTTATTTTCAGAATATTTAAACATATCAGAAGGGGTTTGGCATACTGGAGGAATTCAGTGGCACATTTTCTTCGTTCTATTAGTAGTCTGGGCAATTATTTTCTTTATATTATTTCGAGGCGTTAAAGCAGGGATTGAACGTATTTCCAAATTTTTAATGCCATTATTATTGATTATCATGATTATATTTACAATCCGTGGGGTAACATTACCTGGTGCAACAGAAGGTTTAAATGTCTTATTAACCCCAGATTTTAGCAAGATTTTTGATGGTGATACTTGGATTGCTGCGTACGGGCAAATCTTCTTTAGTCTAAGTATTGCTTTTGCAATTATGATTACGTATTCTAGTTATTTACCTGAGAAAGCAGAGATCAACAATAGTGCTTTCATTACTGGTCTATCCAATAGTGGCTTTGAATTTTTAGCTGCATTAGGTGTGTTTGGGGTACTTGGTTTTATGGCTACATCAAGTGGTGTGCCTGTACAGGATGTTGCAAAAGCAGGTGTAGGGTTAGCTTTCGTTGTTTTCCCACAAATTATTAACCAATTGCCTGCTATGAACGAATTGATGGGTGTCTTGTTCTTTGGTGCATTAGTGATTGCCGGATTAACTTCAGCGATCTCCATTCTAGAGGTAGTTGTTGCGGCAGTGATGGATAAATTCTCCTTAAGTAGAAAACAGGCAGTTGTTGCTTCTACTGCTGTAACCTTTTTGCTTAGTCTCTTTTATGTTACCGGTGGTGGTTTATATTACTTAGATATTGTAGACCACTTTATCAATTCCTTTGGTATTGCTTTAGCAGGATTAGTTGAGGTTATTCTCCTTGGCTGGTTCTTCAAGGTTTCAACGATTCGTGAGCATAATAACCCGCTTTCCGATTTTGCAATTGGTAGCTGGTGGGATATCATGATCCGTTTTGTCACACCAATTGTGTTAGGAGTCATGATGGTTCTAAACTTTAAAACGGAATTTACTGAACTATATGGAGGATATACATTAAATAGTCTAATCGTATTTGGTTGGGGAGTTGCGATTGCTGCAATTGTGTTAGGAGTCATGATGAAACTCATTCCAGGTTATAAAAGGGAGGAATTCTAATGAGCACAGGTGCAATCTTTATGTTTATCTTTGGAGCTACTCTTCTTTGGGGAGGTTTAGGGGTTGCCTTATCAGTCGCTATCTCTAAATCAAAAAAAGCCTCAAACCAAACAGGAAAAAATGCGGTAAGTCATCAGTAGAATTTTTGGATGTTAGATTAAATAGGAAAACCTCACTAAGTTCTAGTGAGGTTTTTTGTGTAGATAAAGATAATGATTAAGATTTAACCGCGGTAAAATATCTGGCTTCGGGATGAGCGAAGACCATTGCTGAAACAGAAGCCTCTGGTTCCATCATAAAGCCATCTGTTAAGTGGATGCCAATGTCCTCAGGATTTAGTAAGGCAAACAATTTCTTTTGGTCCTCAAGGTTAGGACAAGCTGGATAGCCAAATGAAACCCGAATTCCTTGATATTTGGCGGCGAACCGCTCTACCATAGTCATTTCTGAAGGATCCGGGAAGCCCCAGATGTCTCTCATCATGTGATGTATTCTTTCTGCAAAAGCCTCGGCCAATTCTAAGGCAGTTGCTTGCAAGAGGTGAGAACGTAAATAATCTCCTTTTTCTCGCCACTCTGAAGCTAGATCGATAATCCCTTGACCAGTGGTTACTATTAAGAATCCAACAGAATCCATCACACCACTTTCTACAGGTCGAAGGAAATCAGCTAGGCATAAATAGGGTTCCTCTTGCTGTCTTGGGAATGAAAAACGCTGAATCACTTTTGAATAATCTTTTGGATCGTAAACAAGAATGTCATTTTCTTGCGACTGAGCAGGGAAGAACTGATACATTCCATTTGCTTTTATGAAGTTTTTATTTTTTGCTTCCGTTAGTAGCTGTTCGACCGCTGTTTTTAGCTCGAAAGCTTTAGCATCACCATGAGCAAGAAGTTGCTCAATATTTCCTTTGACCCCTAAATGTTTTCCGAGTAGCATCCTCATATTTAAATAAGGATACAAAAAATCAATTGGATAATTCCGCAAAATATGACGATCGAAGTCTGGCGGTTGAAAAACAGGTACGTTTTGACTGGTTGATGAACGCTTGATACTTTTATTGGTCAAGACTGAATCATTTATTATATTGTCAGTATGACCCATATCAGCAGTTGTTTGGCGCTGTTTTCGTAATTCAGCAATAAGTTCGTTTTTATAGGCTTCATCACTAATCTGGTTTAAGATATTTAACCCATCCATTGCATCCTTTGCATAGAAAACAAGTCCATCATATTCATTTGCAATTTTGTTTTCAGTGAATTTTCTTGTTAATGCAGCTCCTCCTACTAGAAGGGGAACATCAATCCCAGCGGTTTTTAGATCCTGAGCAGTGATGGCCATTTGTTGTGCTGATTTAACAAGGAGTCCAGATAAGCCAATGGCATCAGGTTTTTCCTGTTTAAAAGCAGCCACTAATTGTTCGGGAGGTACTTTAATTCCAAGGTTAATTACTTCGTAACCATTATTGGATAAAATAATTTCTACAAGGTTTTTCCCAATATCGTGGACATCCCCTTTTACAGTAGCAAGTAGAATTTTACCTTTTTGTGTAGAATCGTTTTTTTCCATATAAGGCTCTAAGAAGGAAACGGCCGTTTTCATCACTTCAGCACTTTGTAATACTTCGGCAACAATTAATTCATTGTCATTAAATAGTTGCCCAACACGTTGCATTCCTTTCATCAAAGGGCCGTTGATAATGTCTAAAGGAGTATACCGGCTAAGGGCTTCTTTTAAGTCATCAATCAGGCCGTCTTTTGATCCTTCCACGATATAGTTACTTAACCGTTCTTCCAATGGATACCTGATACTAGTTTCTTCCTTGATCACTTTTTTATTGCGATAAAAATCAGCAAATTGAGCAAGGGTTTGTTTATTTGTGTTAAAAATCAATTGTTCAGCTAATTGTCTTTCTTCCTCTGGAATGGAAGCATAGCGTTGAAGCTTTTGTGTATTCACAATAGCATAATCTAGGCCGGCACGTGTTGTATGGTAAAGAAAAACAGCATTTAATACTTCACGACCAGCAGGGGGTAACCCAAAGGAAACGTTACTAATGCCAAGAATGGTTTGACATTCAGGAAAAGCTTCCTTGATTTGTTGAATTCCCTTAATCGTTTCTTTTGCAGATCCAATATATGCTTCATCACCTGTTCCTATTGGAAAGACTAATGGGTCAAAAATAATGTCTTGAGGATTTACTCCATATTGATGAACAAGCAAATCATAAGAACGTTTAGCTATTTCTAATTTTCTTTCACTCGTAACAGCCATTCCCTTTTCATCAATCGTTCCAACAACAACGGATGCACCATATTGTAAAATGAGTGGGACGATCTCCTGAAAACGTCTTTCGCCATCTTCTAAATTGATTGAATTGATGATGGCTTTTCCTTGAGAATATTTTAGAGCAAGCTCAATTACCTTTGAATCGGTTGAATCAATCATAAACGGTACTTTGACTTTATTGACTACATATTGTAGGAACTGCTCCATGTCGAAATACTCATCACGGTCAGGATTGGCCAAACAGATGTCGATCACTTGTGCGCCGCCTTTTACCTGAGCACGGGCAATCTCAGAGGCTTCTTCATACTTACCGTCTGCAATCAGGTCCCGAAATTTCTTAGAACCGATCACATTCGTTCGTTCTCCTACAAAGAGGGGACGATTTTCTTTTTCTAAAAAAACTGGCTCAATTCCTGACACGGCAGGGAGATGTTCCTTTTGAAATCGTCTAGGTTTAAATTCTTTTAATGTTTCTGAAAGAGCTTTGATATGATCTGGTGTAGTGCCACAGCATCCACCTGCAACGTTTAACCAACCTTGTTTTGCAAATTGCGACATCTTCTCAGCTAAGGCTTTGGGAGACTCGTGGTAATGACCATCTTCATCTGGTAATCCGGCATTAGGATAACAACTAACTGCACTTGTAGCTAATTGCGAGAGGGAACGGAGATGATCACGCATGAATTCAGGCCCTGTTGCACAGTTTAGTCCTATGGAAATGGGCTTCAAATGTTCTAAGGAGATGTAGAAAGCTTCAATATTTTGACCAGCAAGAGTGGTACCCATCGGTTCAATCGTGCCTGAAATCATAACAGGTAATTCTACTTTACATTCTGCAAAAGCTTTTTGAATTCCTATTCCAGCTGCTTTCACATTAAGTGTATCTTGTGCAGTTTCTAACAAAAGTAAATCTACACCACCGATGATTAATCCTTTTGCTTGTTGATAATATGAATCCGATAATTGATCAAATGTAATCCCACCTGTAACAGAAAGGGTTTTGGTTGTTGGCCCCATGGAGCCAGCGACAAAGCGTGGCCATTCGGGGGTAGAAACTTGATCAACAGCTTCTTTTGCAATCTTTGCTGCAGCAAGATTGATTTCTTCAGTTCGGTCTTCAAGTCCATATTCTGCTAATACAACTGGGGTAGCTCCAAAAGTATTCGTTTCAATGATGTCTGCTCCTGCTTCTAAATAGGTAAGATGGATATGTTTAATTAGATCTGGACGGATTAGATTTAAGATTTCATTGCAACCTTCGTATTGATCTCCACCAAAGTCTTTGGCAGTTAATTGAGCATTTTGCAGCATTGTACCCATTGCACCATCAAGAATGAGGATTTTTTGCTCCATTTGTTGTTTTAAACGATCTATTTTGTTCATTGTTTCTCCCTCCTCATAATATGGAGATGTATACATATAATATACATTCCCTAGGAATCTTATAATGAAAAAACCCTCACCAAAATAGGAGAGGGCTACGTGTATTCACGATTCTCCTATCTTCCAGAAAAATTCTGCTGGAATTAGCACCATGGTCATTCGACCGGTTGCTGTGGTTTCGTAGGGCCAGATCCCTCCACCACTCTGGATAGAAGTGAAGTATGCTTTTGTTATTTCTTCTAGTTTGTACGAGAATCAGCAAATTGTCAACTATTTTCTTTTTCTTTCCCAAACACGTAAATAAGGGGTAGGGTCAAATGCCCACTCATGACGGCCATTATATTTATACATACCAAAATGTAAATGAGGGGGGAATTTTCCTTGCGTACCTGGAGAGCCATAACCAGAACTTCCAACATATCCGATGACATCACCTGGTTTGACAATATCTCCTTCTTTTAAGCCTTTTTTAAACCCTGTTAAATGAGCGTAGTAATAATAAATATTGTTTGTATCTCTTATTCCAACACGCCACCCCCCATATTTATTCCAGCCTAGGACTTCAACATACCCATAAGAAACACTTCGTACTGCTGCACCATAAGAAGCGAAGATGTCAGTCCCTTCGTGCATTCTTCGCCCTCCCCAGCCTCTTGTATCTCCCCATGTACTTCGATAGGAGTAACTGTTCCATTTGGGAATTGGGAAAACCCGTTCTGCTAATTGAAGGGTATTAAAGGTTTTGTAGATGAGGGCGATTTCATCAATGATTTTGGCTGTTAACTCGCTTTGATAATAATCCATTAAAGCATTCTTGAGGCTATCTTTTGTCGTCCCATACCGACTTAGATAATTTAAAAAAGCAACAAGAACATCAGCATCATTATTTCGATCAGCTAAACCATCCCCATCCCCATCTACACCAAAACCATTAAAAAACTGAATTCGCATTGGATTTTGATCTTCGGGATTTGGATTGAGAAAACCGGCCCATTTTTCTTTTGAAAAATAGATGCTGATTAGACCTTTTTTTATAGGAAGATCCTGCCTGACAGGTTGAATATTTCTTTCATACTGATCAATGGCTGCAATATAGTACCATGGGATTTGATAAATATTATCCATGGTTTTATATAGCTCCATTCTCGTTTGAAACAGATCGTCTTGTTCTCCTTTAGCTAAACTCTGTATAGGAATCGTTGAAACTAAGCTGATAATTATTAAAGTGCATATTAATCGTTTGTTTAACAGTCTCATTTCCATCTCTCCAAAATCATCTTTAGTTCAATTCATTTAAATAGTTTTTAAAAAAGTTTCCTTTTCTATGTATAAAGGAAAATGGTAAAATTGACCTGAAATTTATCTCGAAAATTTAGTAAGGGAGATCATGAAGAATATGAAAAATAATCTAAATGAACATATTGATAAACAAATGGTAAAGATAGAGGTTTCCCTTGATGACATGAATCCAGAATTTTATGGATATATCATGGAACAATTATTTAGTATGGGTGTAAATGATGTATATATTGTACAAGTGATCATGAAGAAAAATCGTCCTGGACAAGTTCTTCATATATTATGTAGAGAGGAAATTCGAGAAAAGGTGATGGATTTTCTTTTTCTTGAAACCACCACTCTAGGCATCAGGTATACTCCCTATACAGTTCATCGTTTAGAAAGAACATTTATAGAGGTGGAAACAGAGTGGGGGAAATGTACAGTGAAGATCGGAAAACGAGAAGGCAAAATTGTTCAAATAGCCCCTGAGTATGAAGAATGTGTACGGTTAGCAAAAGAACATCAGGTTCCAATTAAATGGGTCTATGATCTGGTAAAGGAAAAAGGATATCAGTGGGCAAAAGAACAATAAGAGCTACTCGATGAATGATCATTTCTACAGGCATTTTATGATAAAGTTATTTACAAAAGGATCAAATAAAAAGGGAGATATTTTATGAATGACAGACAATATAAATTGTTAGTATTTCTCTTAAATAATGATCAATACGTAACTATTCAAGAATTAGCTGATTTACATCAGTGTTCAGAAAAAACTATAAGAAACGACTTTAAGATAATCGATCAATGGTTGCAGCAGAAATCAAATGGCATTTTAATAAGGAAACCAAATATTGGTGTATATCTACAAGTCGATCCTTTTGAAAAGAAAAAATTGCTGAATGAAATTTCAAAAGAAAAAATTCTAACCGAAGATGAAAGAAAAAAGGAAATTCTAAAATGGTTACTACGACAAGAAAAAGAGATAACAATTGAAGATTTAGTGAAACAATTTTATGTTAGTAAATCAGTAATACGAAAAGATCTAGAAAATATTGAAAAATGGCTAAATCGTTTTGGACTTCAACTTATACGAAAGACCAAGGTTGGTATTAAGGTTGAAGGAGAAGAAAAGCTACGGCGTTTTGCATTATCAAAAATATACGATGATTGGTTTGAACCCTATGAAATTTCCTTAGTTAAAAAACATCTCCTTGAGTTTGAACAATTATTTACCTTTTCTTTCTCGGATGAGGCGATAAAAAGTTTAATTATTCATATACTAATTTCGATAAAACGAATTAAATTAGGGCATTACATAAAAATGGATGCTGAAAATTTAAAACAAATACAAAATCAAAAAGAATATCATGTAGCTTTACAACTGGCAGAGCGATTAAAAAAAGCCTTTGTTATTAATTTTCCTCCTGCTGAAATAGCATTTATTGCATCTCATTTATCAGGTGCTAAAATTCGTTATGACTATTTATTACTACAGGAGGGAGCTTTATCACAGCTTGATAAAGTAATTATTCAGTTTGCAAAAGAATTGATTGAAGAAGTTTCAAAGATTACAGGAGAAAACTTTTTTAACGACCAAGAGTTGTTTATTGGTTTAGCCATACATTTGCAGTCAGCTTTAAACCGTTTGAAATATCATTTATCCCTCACAAACCCATTGGCAAGTAAAATAAAAAAAATGTATCGCTACATGTTTGAAGTAGTTATATCAGTTATCTCTTTTATTCAAGAAAAAACTAATTTTTTTATTCCAGAAGATGAGATTTCCTATATAGTTTTACATTTTCAAGCTTCAGTAGAGAAAAGAAATAATAGAGTTGGATCGAATAAAAAAGCTATCATTGTTTGCCATATGGGAATAGGGATGTCTCAACTCTTAAAAACAAAATTAGAGCGGAAATTTCAATCGTTACAAATCCTTGATGTAGTACCTGCTTCTAGCTTGAATAAAGCTCTTGAAAAGAACAAACCTGATTTCATCATTAGTACAATACCAATTGAAAATAAAGAAATTCGTACAATTACAGTTACACCATTATTTTCTGAACAAGAACAAAAAAAGTTAGAAAATTTTATATTAGAATTAGAATATGTATCCAAGCAAGCGAAATATCCAACGTTAAAAAGTTTTATACACCAAGAACTAGTTTTTCTAGATGTAGATTTTAATCAATATTATGAACTGATTGAATTTCTAGCCAATGCTTTAGCTGAAAAAGGGTATGTCTCTATAGAATATAAGGAGAGTGTTATTAAAAGAGAACAGGTAGGATCTACAGCAGTTGGTGGTGAAATTGCTATTCCCCATGGAGATCCAAAGCTTGTGATTCATTCCACTATAGCTGTTGCAAGATTGAAAAGGACAATAGATTTGAATGGTGAAAAAATTAATTTTGTTTTTCTGATGGCTACAAAACTAGCAAAATCAGAGCAAATTCAAATTTTATTTCATGAAATTGTTACTCTTGTTGAAAATGAGAAAGATTTGGAACGCTTAAAAGATGTGAATACCGTAAATGAATTCTTGAATAACCTTTAGATTTATTTTTACCACATATTGTGGAAAAAATTGATCCTAAACCTATTATTTTTTAATGCATAATAACAATATAGTTAAACGCTTTCAAATAATAATAGGAGGAATACAATATGAAGTTATTAGCGATTACTTCTTGTCCAAACGGAATAGCCCATACTTATATGGCAGCTGAAAAATTGTCAAGAACAGCTGAGAAGTTGGGTATTCAAATTAAAGTAGAGACCCAAGGATCAATAGGTGTAGAAAATGAATTAACAGAAGCAGAGATTAAAGAGGCTGACGGAATTATTATTGCCGCTGATAAAACGGTTGATAAAAATCGTTTTGTAGGAAAAAAGTTAATTGAAGTAGCTGTAGCGGAAGCGATTAAAAACCCAGAAGGGTTAATTCAACCATTTATAGATGGTAAAGTTGAAGTATATGGAAAAAAATTAAAATCAGTGGAAGAAGTAAAAAAGGAAAGAAAAGCAAAACAAAATCCAATTTACCGCCATTTAATGAATGGTGTCTCTTACATGATTCCATTTGTTGTTATTGGTGGGCTTTTAATTGCTTTATCACTAGCCATAGGCGGAGAACCAACAGCAAAAGGATTGCAGATTCCTGAAGGTTCAATTTGGCAATCAATCCTTAATGTAGGCGTTGCGGGTTTTACTTTTATGGTTCCAATTTTAGCTGGTTTTATTGCAATGAGTATAGCTGATCGTCCTGGTATTGCACCTGGTATGATCGGTGGCTATATTGCAGCAAATGGTAGTTTTTACGGAAGTAGTGCAGGAGCTGGATTTATTGGTGGTATCATTGCTGGTTTCCTTGCTGGTTATATCGCAAAGTGGATTAAATCTTGGAAGGTACCTAAAATGGTACAACCGATTATGCCAATTCTAGTAATTCCACTTCTAACAACTTTACTTGTTGCATTTATCTTTATTGGTATTCTTGGTCAACCTATCGCAGGAATTATGGAAGGTTTAACTAATTGGCTAAATGGTATGCAAGGTGCAAGTTCAATTGTTTTAGCTTTAATATTAGGTGCTATGATTGCATTTGACATGGGTGGACCAGTAAACAAAGTTGCTTTCCTTTTTGGTTCTGCGATGATTGCTGAAGGAAATCCTTATATTATGGGGCCAATAGCAGTTGCTATTGCTGTGCCACCGCTTGGAATGGGATTAGCGACATTGCTAAATAAAAAGAAATATGAAAAAGAAGAATTAGAAGCTGGTAAAGCTGCATTGGCGATGGGACTAGTTGGGATTACAGAAGGAGCCATCCCTTTTGCAGCAAAAGATCCATTTCGTGTCATCCCAAGTATTATGACAGGCTCTATGGTAGGTGCAGTTATTGCGATGTTAAGCCATGTTGGAGATAATGTTCCTCATGGTGGACCGATTGTTGCTATCCTTGGTGCTGTTGAAAATTCGTTGATGTTTTTTGTAGCTATTATTATTGGTGCAATTGTTACTGCTTTTATGGTCAATAGTCTTAAAAAGAACATACAGGAGTGAATAAATTGAATTTAACTGAACTTTTGACGGAGGACATGATCATACTTGATTTAAAAGGAGAATCTAAAGTAGAAGTCATTCACGAATTGATTTCTTTACTTGAACATAAAGGATTTTTAACTAATAAAGAGGTATTTACAAATGCAGTTTTTGATCGAGAAGAAGAAGGAACTACAGGAATTGGTTTCAATATAGCAATTCCACATGGAAAATCTAATGCTATTAAAAAACCAGCTATAGTTTTTGGGAAAAAAGAAAATGGCATTGATTGGAATAGTTTTGATGGAACTGATGCAAAATTAATTTTTCTTATTGGGGTTCCTGAGAAAAATGCTGGAGATGAACATTTAAAAATTTTACAATTGCTATCAAGAAAATTAATTGATGATGATTTTCGTAGTGCTCTATTAGACGCACCAACAAAAGAAGATATCATTGAGCTTTTAGCACAAATTTAAGGGGAGAAATCTCCCCTTTTTTAATAACCGTAGAAAATCTTTTTAAAAGGGGTAGTTTTATGGACACTTATATTTTGGAGCCTATTTTTCTTAAACCAGTATTTAAAGAAAGAATTTGGGGTGGAAATAAATTAAAAACGATGTTTCACTATAACATCCCAAGTAACAAGACAGGGGAATGCTGGGCTATATCAGCTCATCCTAATGGAGAAAGTGTTGTGACTAATGGATTATATAAAGGAATGACCTTAGGAGAACTATATGAGGAACATAGGGAACTTTTTGGGTATATAAATGATGAAAAATTTCCTTTATTAGTAAAAATTTTAGATGCCAACGATGATTTATCGATACAAGTTCATCCTAATGATGAATATGCGAACCATTATGAAAATGGAGAATTAGGCAAAACAGAATGTTGGTATGTGATTGATTGTAATGAAAATGCTGAATTGATTTATGGACATCATGCAAAAAATAAAGAAGAATTAACTGAAATGATTGAAAAACAAAAATGGAATCAGCTTTTGCGTAAAATTTCGATTCAACCTGGTGATTTTATTTATGTTCCAAGTGGTACTGTTCATGCCTTAACAAAAGGAACGGTGGTTTTAGAAATCCAACAAAGCTCTGAT
The DNA here is from genome assembly GCF_001748485.2 of Tepidibacillus sp. HK-1. NCBI lineage: Bacteria > Bacillati > Bacillota > Bacilli > Caryophanales > Bacillaceae > Tepidibacillus > Tepidibacillus sp. HK-1. The sequence continues at coordinate 98,653 of NZ_BDGM02000002.1, forward strand.
GCAACCTATCGAATTTATGATTATGATAGATTGGATGATAAAGGCCAGTTGCGAGAATTACATTTAGACAAAGCAATTGATGTCATTCAAGTCCCACATCAAGATTACTTAATACAGCCTGTTAAAACAGAAAATCAAGGTCTAATTATTACCACTTTTATTAAAAATGAAACTTTTACTGTTAAAAAGTGGGAAATAAAGGGAAAGGCACAATCTATACAAAATCAGTCATTTATGCTTTTTAGTGTATTAAATGGAAATGGCGAAATTGTTAAAAATAGTAAAAGTTATACCTTTAAAAAAGGGGATCACTTTATATTGCCTTTTAATTTTCAAGATTTTCTCATTAAAGGTGAAGCTAAGGTTATCGTTTCTTATTAATAATATTTTACCTACCGGCGTATGCCGGTTTTTTAAATTAAGGGAAGTAGGAATTTATAACCTTTATGATTCAAAAGTAATTTTAACTAGAGGGGGAATTAGTGTAAGAGAAGATTTCCATCAAAATGCTAATCTTCTAGGTGCTGTATATGGCTTTATTAAATAGAGGTTAAATAATGTTGTTAAGGTAAAACAAACAGTAAATACTGGATAGGTTACTAAAGTAGAAGATGGCTAGTTTTATGGAACAGTTTTTTGAAAAGAATCTAATATCGCTTAATTATTTCCTCTAGTTAGAGGAAAAACAATGTGTGTTGTTGAAAGCGCTTGTAATTTAAAATGATAGTATAAGTTGAACTTGTTAAATTTCTTGTTTATTACACATCTTTTGGGAGGAATTATTTATGAAACGTATTTTATTAGCTTGTTCATCAGGAATGTCTACAAGCCTATTGGTAGCTAAAATGAAGGAGGTTGCAAAAGAAAAAGGAATTGAGACAGAAATTTGGGCAGTTGCACAAGATAAGGCACCAAAGGAAATGGAAAAAGCAGATATTCTATTAATCGGACCGCAAATGAGATTTTTGAAAAAGAAATTTTCAAAAGTTGCTGAGGAATTGGGTATTCCTTTGGAAGTGATTGATCCAGTGGCATATGGTCGAATAGATGGTGAAGCTGTTTTGAATAAAGCTCTTGAATTATTAAGTAAATAAAATATAAAGGGGAGAGAACTATGAACAAATTTATGGAAGTATTAGAAAATATCTTATTGCCAATTGCTGATAAATTGAATAACAACCGATATTTAACTGCACTTCGTGATGGTTTTATGGTGGCTTTACCGTTGATTATTTTTGGTTCCATATTTGTTGTAATCTCCAATTTACCCTTCCTCGATCGAGTGATTAGTAAAGAGGCTTTTGCAGCATATCAAAATGCGCTCGGACCCGCATCTGCCGCAACGCTAAGTATTATGGGCTTGTTTGTCATTATTGGTATCGGATATAAGCTGACTGAGCATTATGGCGGAGAAGCTATTTATGGAGGTATCGTTGCATTAGCAGCATTTCTGATTTTGACACCTCAAGTACTGGAAGACGTCACAGGCGTTATTCCAACATCTAGTCTTGGTGCTCAAGGGATGTTCCTTGGAATTTTCACAGCATTTTTTGCAGCTGAGCTTTACCGTTTTTTTGTAAATAAAAATTTGACGATCAAAATGCCTGCTGGTGTACCGAATGCAGTATCCAAATCGTTTAGCGCATTGATTCCCATAACGCTTACATTATCTGTATTTTTGCTAATTCGAATTATTTTCAGTTATACTCCTTTTGAAACTGTACAAAACTTTATCTATACAATTATTCAGCAGCCTTTGACCAAATTGGGCAGTGGCTTGATCGCTACAATTGTTGCAGTAGTGCTTATTCAACTATTTTGGTTCTTTGGTTTGCACGGTCAAATCATAGTAAACTCGGTATTTGACCCAATCTGGTATACATTAAATGATCAAAACTTACAGGCTTTTCAGGCAGGTACTGAGCTTCCAAATGTTATTACAAAACAATTTATCGATTCATTTTTGGTTGGTATGGGCGGATCTGGAATGACTTTGGCTGTTGTTATTTTGATCTTTATTATTGGACGAAGTAGACAGATGAAAGAATTAGGAAAATTAGGAGGTCCATCCGGTATCTTTAACGTTAACGAACCGATTATCTTTGGTCTGCCGATTATCATGAACCCATTAGTGTTGATCCCATGGTTGTTGGCACCGGTTGTTGTAACGATTATCACGTATTTTGCCATGTCGACTGGCATGGTTCCAAAACCTGCAGGGGTAATCGTTCCATGGACAACCCCAGTAGTATTAAACGGATTTCTTGCAACAGGAAACGCATGGCAAGGCGGAGTATTACAGGCATTTAACCTGTTCGTTGTAATGGCTATCTGGTGGCCATTCTTGAAAATACTTGATAAAAATTATTACGAAAATGAGAAAAAAGACTCAAAATAAAATAAAGTTTGATTCATCAATTGACAATTGTATGAATGGCTCCAATCGAATACTTTCTGGAGCCTTCTTAATTGGTTATTTAAGAACTGTATAAACTTAAGCCAATTGTTGATACACCAAGCTACGGGGAAACAAAAAGAAACTAAAGTAAATCCTGTTCCAATATATTCAGACTTCAGAGGTGACAATTACATGGATTCTATAACAGAAATAGCTTTCCAAATTATTTTAAATGCCGGAAATGGCAAATCCAATGCTATGGAAGCCATACAAGAAGCGAAAGCGGGAAATTTTGAAGAGGCCGACCGGCTTATAGAGGAAGCCAGTGCCGAGCTCGGCAAGGCACATGGCTATCAAACGAAGTTGCTTCAAGAAGAAGCAGGTGGAAATGGTGCTTCTGTCAATGTTATTTTGGTACATTCACAAGATCACTTAATGACTGCAATGACTGTAAGGGACCTAGCAATCGAGATTATTGAAATCTATCGGAACAAATAGTGATGATAGATATCATTGTTTATATATTTATTTCCAGATTGATGAATAAAATAGCGCAGATGGCGTTTATATCCAGGGTGCACTCCAATCTTTGTAAATCTGGTAGAACGTAACATTCAAAAAAGTTTTTCGTTCGTCTAGCAGAAAATTTTATAGGAGGTATTTGTATGTCTGTACAGTATAAATTCCCTGAAGGTTTCTGGTGGGGAAGCGCGACTTCGGCAACACAAATTGAAGGAGCAGCAAATGAAGGCGGGAAAGGTAAAAATATTTGGGACTACTGGTATGAAAAAGAACCAAATCGATTCTTTGAAAATATTGGTCCTGAAACTACTTCCGACTTTTATCACAAATACAAAGAAGATATACAATTGATGAAAGAAATAGGCCACAATACATTTCGCATATCCATTTCCTGGTCTCGTTTAATCCCGGGAGGCCGTGGAGAAGTAAATCAAGAGGCAGTAAAATTTTACAATAATGTGATTGACGAACTCATAGCGAATGACATTGAACCATTCGTGAACCTTTTTCATTTTGACATGCCGTTGGAATTACAACATGAAGGTGGATGGGAAAATAGACAGGTTGTCGACGCATACGCAGCATATGCAAAGGAAGTTTTTCGATTGTTCGGTGATCGTGTGAAAAAATGGTTCACTTTTAATGAGCCGATTGTACCAGTTGAAGGCGGCTACCTTTATGATTTTCACTATCCAAATGTTATTGATGCAAAACGTGCGGTGCAAGTTGCCTATCATACAATGATTGCTCACGCCAAAGCTGTCGAGACTTTCCGTACATTTAATATTAAGGATGGAAAAATAGGAATTATTTTAAATCTGACACCTTCTTATCCAAGAAGCCAACATCCGGCTGATTTAAAAGCATCTCATATCGCTGATCTTTTTTTCAACCGCAGTTTCCTGGATCCAGCAGTTTTGGGGAAATATCCAGAAGATTTGATCGAGATTCTAAGGGAACATGGTCATCTTCCTGTTACACAAAAAGGGGATAAGAAACTTTTGAAAGCAGGAAAAATCGATCTTCTGGGGGTCAACTATTACCAGCCTCGCAGGGTAAAAGCAAAAGAACATTTGCCTAATCCATACGGCCCATTCATGCCTGATTGGTTTTTTGATAACTATGAAATGCCTGGCAGAAAAATGAATAAATATCGCGGATGGGAAATTTATGAAAAAGGTATCTATGATATCATGATTAACCTGAAAGAAAACTACGGTAATATTGAGTCATTTATTTCTGAAAATGGAATGGGTGTCCAGGATGAAGAGCGATTTGTAGAGAACGGGGAAATTCAGGATGACTACCGGATTGAATTTATCCGTGAACATTTGAAATGGCTGCACAAAGCAATTGAGGAAGGCTGTAATGTAAAAGGATATCATCTTTGGACGTTCATGGATAACTGGTCATGGATGAATGCATATAAAAACCGTTATGGCTTTTTCTCTGTAGATATTAAAACAAAAAAAAGAACTAAAAAAAAGAGCGCACATTGGATCAAAGAAGTTTCTAAAAATAATGGTTTTTAAAAGAATGGAAATTCTTAGTAACTGTAGTTGAGGATTTTAATAAGAGCTGGCAGAAAATTTAGAAGCAATAATCGAAATTCATGCGATAACAACTAGAATTTGCGAGGCAGAATCTGGATTCATAGACAACAACCAAAAGATAATAAACAGCCGATAAAAAGATTTGTCAAGGGGTGAGAGAATGCAGGGGATTAAAATTGTAACGATTGGTGGAGGATCAAGCTATACACCAGAACTTATTGAAGGTTTTATCAATCGATATGATGAATTGCCGGTTCGTGAGCTATGGCTTGTTGATATTCCCGAGGGAAAAGAAAAGCTGGAAATAATAGGTGCGTTTGCAAAACGGATGGTTGAAAAAGCAAATGTTCCGATTGACATCCACTTATCACTTGATCGCAGGAAAGCATTGCCAGGTGCTGATTTTGTGATAACACAAATTCGTGTCGGTCAATTAGAAGCACGGGCCAAAGATGAAACAATCCCTTTAAAATATGGGGTAATTGGCCAGGAAACAAATGGTCCGGGAGGATTGTTCAAAGGTTTACGTACTATTCCTGTCATTTTGGATATTAGCAAGGATATGGAAGAGCTTTGCCCTGATGCATGGCTGATCAATTTTTCAAATCCCGTCGGCATGGTTACAGAAGCGGTACTTCGCTATAGCAACATTAAAACTGTCGGTTTATGCAACGTTCCAATTGGTATGCTTATCGGTGTGGCAGAAATGCTTCAGGTTGATCCTAACAGAGTCCATATTGATTTTGCGGGCTTGAACCATATGGTATATGGACTGAATGTTTATCTAGATGGAAAAAACGTTACCAAAAAAGTTGTGGACATGCTTAGCAGTGGTGCCGGCATGACTATGAAAAATATTGTTGATCTTGGCTGGGAAAAAGATTTTATCAAAGCGCTTGGAATTTTACCATGCCCCTATCATCGCTATTACTATCAGACGAGTAAAATGCTTGAAGAGGAACAAAAAGATTTTGCGGGAAAAGGAACTCGCGCTAAAGTCGTCCAGCAATTGGAAAAACAGCTTTTCGAATTGTACAAAGACCCTGGGTTGGTAATAAAACCAGCAAATTTGGCAGAGCGTGGTGGGGCATACTATAGTGACGCTGCCTGCAGTTTAATCAATTCTATCTATAATGATAAACGTGATATCCAACCGGTTAATATAAGAAACAATGGTACAATTGCCAGTATCCCGAACGAATCAGCGGTAGAAGTAAGTTGCGTAATCACAAAGGAAGGCCCAAAACCAATCAGTATTGGAGATTTGCCTGTTGCTGTAAGGGGGCTTGTGCAACAAATTAAATCTTTTGAACGAGTGGCTGCAGAAGCTGCAGTTACTGGTGATTACCATAAGGCACTTCTTGCTATGACAATCAATCCATTGGTTCCTTCTGATGCAGTCGCAAAACAAATTTTGGATGAAATGCTTGAAGCACATAAAGACTATTTGCCACAGTTTTTCAATGCAGCTGTAGAAGAGTATGACAACTGAATTCTTTTTCGCCATTTTTTCAGAGAGTTGTTCATGGGCTTTACCGATCAAAAAGTTTCTATAAAGAGATTCGTTCAACAAGCCCTAAGTAAATCATTGTTTTTACTAAAATGGAGCTCTCAATTAGGATCCTATTAGCGATTAATTTTTTACAAAGGATAATTCCATGGGAATTTTAAAAAAGATAAAAGATTACGTTATTTTTATCCGGACTGTATCAGGAACAAAATGTAATCTTACTTTTTTATAAAATGGGTTCAAAAGAAAATCCACATGAATTTTGGCCCGGTAAAACCGGTAAATGAGTTTTGACATTCAAGTTGAAGTGGTAAAGAGCATGATAAGGAGAAGAAACGCATGTTGAACTCCAGAATGAAAACGATTTTGCGTGAATTAATGACATCCCAAACACCTGTCACAGGTGCGTACTTGGCAAATTTGAATCAGGTTACAGACAGGACAACAAGAGAAGATGTCAGAGTCCTCGACTCGTTGCTTGCTAATAATGGAGCCCATATTGAATCCATAATGGGGAAAGGCTATAAACTGGAAATTACAGATAACCAAAAATTTCGTAAATATTTGCAAACTAATGTCAGTGAAGAGACAAAAGGTGATGGATTTGTTCCTAAATCACCAGAGGTACGTATTTCATATGTAATCAAACGGCTACTATTAAGCGAAGGCTATTTGAAACTCGATGATTTGGCTGATGAAATCTATGTCAGCAAATCAACCATTCAAAATGACTTGAAACATGTCAAAGAAATACTGGCTGAATATGACATAAGTCTCGTATCACGCCCCAACTACGGCTTAAAATTAAGAGGCAGCGAGCTTAAAATGCGTTTTTGCATGGCGGAATATGTATTTGATCGTAATGACGGACAAGGTGAACAAATGTTTGATTATCATTTATCTCCATTGCCAAAGGTAGACTTGGATACGATCCAGGAAATCATCATGCGGCAAATTCAAGAGAACAACATCACATTATCCGACATTGCGTTTAATAACCTCCTCATTCATATAGCCATTGCCTACAGACGAATAAAAAAAGGCAATCATGTTACATTATATAAATCCGATATACAGGAAATTATGGAACAAAAAGAGTATGAGGTTGCAAAGAAGATTGTCAAAGAAGTTGAAGAAACTTTTCAAGTAGAGTTTCCACAACCGGAAGTTGCTTATATTGCAATCCACTTGCTTGGGACAAAAATGCTTACTCAAACAAATGCAGGGGATAAAGTCGTTGAACAAGTAATGGATGATAATATTATAGAGCTCGTTATGGTAGCTCTTGATAAAATAGCATCGAAACTGAATCTTGATTTGAAAAATGACAAAGAGTTGATTATTGGTTTAAGTCTGCATTTAAAACCTGCGATAAACCGGTATAAATATGGAATGAATTTTAGAAATCCAATGCTTCAGGATATCAAGAAGAACTACCCATTGGCTTTCGAGGCAGGCATAATAGCAGGATTGGCTATTGAGGAATACACCGGAACAGAAATCAACGAAAATGAAGTCGGATATCTTGCCCTTCACATCGGGGCTGCAATCGAAAGGAAAAAATTAAAAACAGAACCGAAACGTTGTCTGATCGTATGTTCGTCAGGGCTGGGGACGGCTCAATTGATTTATTATAAATTAAAAAACCAATTCGGAAAAAGCCTGGATGTTGTAGGGACGACCGAATACTATAATTTGAACCAATATAATTTGCACGATATTGATTTAATTGTCAGCTCCATTCCGATTCCAAAACAATTGCCAGTACCTGTAATCGAAGTGAATGCCATTTTAGGGGACAGAGATTTGGCTAAAATAGAAAAATTCGTTGTTGATAATAAACAACATATTCATTCTTATTTTAGAAAAGATCTCATGTACTTTAGAAAAAACTTTATTACTAAAGAAGAGGTATTAGAATTTTTGCATGCAAAGTTGATTGATAAGGGTCTGGTTGAACCGGATTTTCTCGAGGCAATCTATGAACGCGAGAAAGTTGCACCAACTTCATTCGGTAATCTGGTGGCAATCCCCCATTCAATCACTCCGAAATCCGATCATACATTTTTAGCTGTTTGCACATTGGTAAATCCAATTATATGGAAGGAAAAGCCGGTACAATTTATTTGTTTGCTAAGTGTAAAGAAAAATAGCCAGGAAGATTTACAGTCGATGTATGATTTGCTGAGAAAAATAATTGACAGTAGCTCGATGGTGCAGAAATTGATTAAGGTAAAATCTTATGAGGAGTTTATGAAGGTACTGGTTGATTAAGTAAAATAAATGTGGAAATATCTATTAATATGGAGTTTATCTTGCGATTAGGCAATGATTACTTAAAAGGGAAGGGTAAAATGATGTACGGAAGCTGGTTTATAAAAGTATATGGGGGGAATAAAAAATGGCGTATTCCATCGGTGTTGATATTGGGGGAACAAAAGTTGCAATTGCCATTGTTAATGAAAAAGGAGAAATCATTGAACAGACGAAAATTCCAACAGACTTATCGATCTCTCCGCAAGAAATGATTGCCCGGATTAGCAGTCAAATTGAGCAAGTTATTCAGAAATCGGCTGTTTCCATGAATGATGTAATCGGGATAGGAATTGGCGCACCAGGACCGCTAGATAGCAAAAATGGAATAATTAAATGTCCTCCTAATTTAAAAAAATGGGTAGATATTCCAATTGTGAACTGGATGCAAAAAATATGGGATCTTCCAATTGTGCTTGAAAACGATGCCAATGCTGCTGCACTAGCTGAAAAATGGCTCGGAGCAGCACAGGAAAATGAAAATTTTGTTTATATGACAATAAGCACAGGGATTGGTGCCGGTATTATTGTTGACGGTAAATTGCTCCATGGCATGAAGGGAAATGCCGGAGATATCGGACATACTGTTGTTGATCCATCATTTGGAAAATGCACATGCGGGCAATATGGTTGTTTGGAATCCATTGCATCAGGAACCGCAATTGCCAAACGGGCTTCAGAGATTGTTGGAAAAGAACTGACTACGAAAGAAGTTTTTGACCTGTATAATGAAGGCGAAGCTGAAATTGTTGATTTTATTGAACGGATTTTCCGCGTGCTAGGAGTAGCATGTGTTTCGATTATTAATACATTCGATCCGGAAAAAATTGTAATTGGTGGCGGTGTTTCAAAAGTTGGCGATCCGTTATTCAAATCGATTAAGGATTATGTCAGTCAATTTGCACTGAATCCTACAGGGCGCAAAACGAAGGTTGTACCGGCAAAACTTGAGCAGAATGCCGGTGTAATCGGAGCAACTGCATTATGTTTTGATGTTGTGTGAAGCTTGGGTTATTTGGGCGCATAAAAATGGTCCATCCAAAATTATGAATGGGCCTTTGAAAGGTCTGACTTTGCTACAGGCGTTATCATAAGGGTAACCTTTTCGACAAAAACTGTTTAATTTCCTTAGAATGAGCATATTGTGTAAATTCTTCACTAGTGTATTGAGACCCTAAGTCTGTATTCAACACTAATTCAGGTGTTGGAGATTGTGTGGATTATGGCATTGTCAAAGGATTATGATGATCATGATGATGTTCATGGTGATGGTGTTCATGTTCATGAGCCATTGTAAATTGAGGTTCTGTGGCGTATAGTTCATTTGTTGTCCCAACAACTGCACGTAAAACATTGGGCCGATCTTCAAAATCCTTTGTTCCAGCTCCATATCCGATTGTTTCAACTGTCATCGAAGGATAACCATGAAAACCTGAACCTAGGGCAGCTACAATTCCTGCTCCAGTTGGTGTGGTCATTTCAAAGGGAACATGAGAAGAACGAATGGGAATCCCTTTTAATATTTCTAATGTTGCGGGAGTAGGGATTGGATAAATCCCATGTTCAATTTTAATTTGGCCTGAACCCAAAGGAATTGGAGAAGTATAGATTAGATCAATACCTAAATCCTCAAGAGCTAAGCTTACGCCAATAATATCGACAATAGAATCGACTGCACCCACTTCATGAAAATGGACTTTTTCTATAGGAAGATGATGAATCTTTCCTTCAGCAATAGCAATTTTTTCGAATATTTTTTTTGATTTTTCCTTTACACGTTCTGGTAATTCCGACCCCTCAATCATCTGTATAATATCGATGTAATGGCGATGATGAATAGCTTCTGTATGGGGATCGATGACTACATCAAGTTTTAATGCAGTAACTCCTTTTTTGACGACCTTTTGGTATTGTAAATTAAAAGGATTAACTGGTAATTTTTTTAATTCCATTTCAATATAGGAAGGATTTGCCCCTGCATCAATAAGAGCTGCAAGAGCCATATCGCCACTAATTCCAGAAAAAGTATCAAAGTATAAAATTTTCATCGTCATTCTCCTTTAAAGGATGGATCCATCCATTTATTAATCAGCCCTGCTTGATAACCTGCCCCAAAGCCATTGTCAATGTTAACCACGGAGATACCACTGGCACAAGAATTTAACATCCCTAACAAGGCAGATAACCCTTTGAAATTAGCACCGTATCCTACACTAGTCGGGACCGCGATCACAGGTTTATCAACTAAACCACCGACAACACTGGGAAGAGCGCCTTCCATACCTGCCACTACAATGATCACATTGGCCTTTCGAATCAAATCGATTTTATCAATTAAGCGGTGCAAACCTGCGACACCAACATCGCAAATGAGTTTCGTTTCATTTCCCATCGCTTGGGCAGTTACTGCAGCTTCTTCTGCAACAGGAAGATCAGATGTACCAGCACAAACCACCACTATATAACCAGGGTGTTTTTCTTCTGACTTACGATTCCATAGAATGGTTCTAGCTATTTCATTATATTCAACGCTGGGAAATTTCCATAGGATTTGTTCTCCCATTTCTTTTGTTACTCTTGTTGCTAGAACGACTTTATTCTTTGTAATCAATCGTTCAAAAATCACTAATACTTGTTCTGTCGTTTTTCCTTCAGCATAAATCACTTCAGGAAAACCTGTCCTTTTTGCTCGATGGAGATCTAGATTTGCAAAACCTAGTTCTTCATAGTTTTTTAATTTTGCTTTTGCTTCAGTGACAGTGAGTCTTCCCTGTTGAACTTCTAGTAAAAGTGATGTTAATGAGTCCTTTTTTTCCATCATCATTCCACCTAAAAGTAGGATTGTAGTCTAACTTGTAACTTTAGTTGCGATCAATGTTTAATTACTGAGTAATTTGAGTAAGATGGGTAAGAGATAATCAGTGGTTATACGTGTGAATGTTAAAGTTGTTGGTTTAATAGGGTTAAGAATAATCCAACATCGGTAACAACCCCTTTTGCCTGGGCAGAGCCACGGTCTACTAATTTGGCGACGACGGCAGGGTTAATGTCTACACACACTGTTTTTACCCAACTAGGCAACATATTGCCTGTTCCAATCGAATGCAACATGGTAGATAGCATAATCACCATTTCCGCATCCTTTACCATTTCGGCGTAAGCTTCTTGTGCTTTAATAAGATCCATGATGGTATCAGGAAGAGGCCCATCGTCGCGGATCGAACCGGCCAAAACAAAGGGCACTTGATGGTTCACTAATTCATACATAATACCGCTTTTGATCGTACCATCTTGTACAGCCTGACTTATACTTCCTGATTTATTTACAGCATTGATGGCTCGCATGTGGTTTTTATGGCCGCCTTTAACGACTTTACCTGTATCTAAATCGACACCTAAGGAGGTGCCAAACAAATCTCGCTCAATATCGTGGACGGCGAGGGCATTTCCTGATAACAAACCAGAAATGTACCCTTTACGAATCATATCTTGAAAGGCATCCATTCCACCTGTATGAATAACGACAGGGCCAGCAACAACAACGATTTTACCATTATTTGCTTTAATCGCTTTCATTTCTTCAGCTAGTTTCTTTACAACCAGTTCAACGCGGCGTTCCGAGCTAACGTCGTTAATCATAAAAGCGAATTCGTGTTCATCTGAGCCATTCTTTTCTTGCAAAATACGGACACCTTCAGAACCACATACAATGAGATCGCCTTTTTTTACATCGCGTAACTTTGTACAGAACACTTCGTCATTTTTTACAACTAAAACGGCATCCATACGCTGATTTTGCGCCTTGATCCATTTACCTTCTAGGAATATTTCTGTGGGATGATTCGTAGTGGAATAGAAATCATCAGGTACAGTTTTATCTTTTTCGCTAGGCTTAAGTTTAGCATGAACCTCAGTTGTGGGAATTGTTACACCTAAGTTGGTTAATTCGTTTAATATTAAATTAAAGCCTTCTTCACTGATCTCAATGGCTATTTTTGCAGATGATAAATCATCAACTGCTTTTCCTACAATCAGTTCGAGAACCCGATAGGTACCATTATATTGGACACAAGAAGCATCAATTCGTTTTAAAATATCGTCACGAATAATGTGCCCTTTAATTTGAAGCATTTTTTCCATGAATGTTCCCCCTCGCCTGGTTAAATTCTACATGATTAGTGTATACATAAATTCAGAATCGTTCAAATTATTGTACCATAGAAAGTTGAAAAATAGTTTAAATCCAAATCATTACGATTTACATATTTAACGAAACATATTATAATGAGATATATTAAATAAGAATGATTACGATTTAGGGAAGGGGATAAATCATGAAAAAGTTATTTGTGGCTTTTATGATATTGGTATTTATTTTATCATTTGTTGGCTGTTCCAATGTAAATAAAAATCAAGAGAATAATCAAAATCAGGGTGTTGATCAAGATCAAAAGTTTACAGTTTATACGAGTTTTTATGTTCTTGCTGATTTTGCTAAAAAAATAGGGGGAGACCATGTAGAGGTTACAAATGTCATTCCTCCTGGGGTAGAACCTCATGATTTTGAATTAACGCCAAAACAAATCGCCCAATTAAATCAAGCAGATCTATTTGTTTATAATGGTGGGGGATTTGAACCATGGTTAGGGAATCTAGTGGATGATATCAAAGAAAAAGTTGAAGTTGTCGATTCTACTAAGCAGATCGAATTTCTTACGACTGAAGATGAGCATACAGATGAACAGGAACAAAAAAATGAACATGGAAAGGGTTTGGACCCACATGTTTGGCTGAACCCAATCAATGCAATTTCTCAAGCAGAGCAAATAAAAGAGGCATTAGTTAAAATTGACTCTGATCACCAAGCAGAGTATGAAGACAATTTTCAGCAATTAAAACAAGCTTTGCTCGATTTGGATCAAGCTTATCAACACACCTTGGAAAAAGCACATAGCAAGGATATCTTCGTTTCCCATGCGGCCTTTGGATACCTTGCTGAACGCTATGGTTTAAATCAAGTTTCTATTGCAGGATTATCTACTTCAGATGAGCCAAGCCCAAAAGAAATGGCGAATATTATAAAGAAAGCAAAAGAACTTAACATCAAATACATCTTATTTGAACCATTGGTTGAATCAAAATATGCTAAAACGATTATGGCTGAAATCGGTGCTCAAAGGTTAGAACTAAATCCATTAGAAGGATTAACGAAGGATGAACTAGAACGTGGTGAAGATTATTTATCGATCATGAAGAAAAATCTTGAGGTGTTAAAGATTGCTTTGGGAGTGAAATAGATGAATGAACCAATCATTGAAGTAAAAGAGCTTTCTTTTCGATATGGTGAGCAACATGTTTTAAAACATGTTAATTTGAAAGTGATGGAAGGCGATTTTGTTGGGTTAGTAGGGCCTAATGGTTCAGGAAAATCTACCTTATTAAAAATCATCTTAGGTTTATTAGAACCTACATCTGGTGAAGTCAAATTATTCGGTATGCCGATTAAAACGTTTAAAGATTGGCCAAAAATTGGCTATGTTTCCCAAAAGGCCAATAGTTTTAACAGAGGATTTCCTGCAACGGTGGAAGAAATCGTTGAAACAGGTCTGTATGGAAAAGTTGGCTTATTTAAAAGGTTAACGAGGCAAGATAAAAATAAAGTAATGGAAGCTTTAGAACAAGTTGGTTTAGAAGAGTATGCAAAACGAAATATCGCCAAATTATCTGGCGGACAGCAACAAAGAGTATTTATTGCAAGGGCAATCGTAAGTGAACCCCAAATATTAATTTTAGACGAACCAACAGTTGGAGTGGATACAGAGTCTGTGCAGAAGTTTTATCAATTGATGGGAAAACTGAATAGGGAACTAGGAATGACTTTAATGTTAGTTTCTCATGATATAGGGATGGTAACGGAGAAAGTGACGAAGTTGGCCTGCTTAAATAAAAAATTATTTTTCCATGGAACGCCCCATGAGTTTGAAATGCAACGAGGAATATTGGAAAAAACTTATGGTTCTGAAATGAGTCTTGTCACTCATCACCACCATATGAAGGAGTAGAGAGATGTTAGAAATATTACAGTATGATTTTATGCAACGGGCTTTTTTAGCCGGAATTTTAATTGGTGTGATCAGTCCGGTGATTGGTGTATTTATCGTGCTACGAAGATTATCTTTAATTGGAGATACCTTATCTCACGTTACACTAGCAGGGGTAGCAGCCGGGATTTTAGGTGGGATTTATCCTGTTTTATCAGGTATGATTTTTGCGGTGTTGGCTGCATTAGGAATTGAAAAGTTACGTAAATTATACCGTTCCTATGAAGAATTGGCGATCCCGATTATGCTATCGACTGGAATCGGATTGGCAGTTGTGCTTATTAGCTTAGTAAGTGGCACAAATGTTGATCTATTTGGTTATTTATTTGGAAGTGTAATGGCTGTTTCAGGAAAAGATCTATTTACGATAGCTATTGTTGGAATTATTATACTATTAGCGATCTATTTCTTTTTTAAAGAATTATTCTATCTCTCGTTTGATGAGGAAGCTGCAAGACTAAGTGGGATACCTCATCGTTTTATCAATACGATTTTTATTATTCTTGTGGCCTTGACGATTTCCTTATCGATGAGAGTTGTGGGGATATTATTGGTTTCTTCATTGATGACGATACCAGTCGCTGCAAGTTTGCAAATAGCTAATAGTTTTAGAAAAGCGTTAATGTATGCCGTTATTTTTTCCTTGTTATCTGTGATTATCGGAATTTTGTTTTCGTATCTTTTTAATTTGGCTACTGGGGGAACGATTGTCTTAACCAGTGTACTAATTTTGATCCTAGTCATTGCAGGAAAACGAATCTACTTCGATAAAAATAGTTAAAGCAGGGTTAAGGAACGGAAATCGAGAGCCTATTTTGACACATAGTTTGAAGTTATAGTTAATTAGAGAAAAGAAAGAAACAAGAGAGTATACGAGAGGGGAAACTGTGAAATGGAAACAGCCACATCGGTACAAACTAAGAGGCTTTTAGCGAGTAATCGGGTTCCTTTATTGATCATTAGCTTAGGTCATATGCTTAACGATTTAATGACGTCAGTACTACCGGCTTTAATTCCTATTTTAATCATTGAGTTTGATCTATCTTATACACAATCTGGACTCATTATTATGGTAGCAAATGTTACTTCTTCGTTGGTTCAACCCGTTTTTGGTTACCTTTCTGATCGTAAACCGTTATTATGGTTATTGCCACTAGGGGTGTTCTTCACCGGTCTAGGCTTATCAGGTATTGCCGTTGCCCCATCCTATGCCTGGCTGTTATTCTTTGTTGGATTAAGTGGTCTTGGTTCAGCTGCCTTTCATCCTGAGGCAAGTCGTGGAGCCCATTTGGCTGCAGGTAAAGGGAAAGGACTAGCACAATCGATTTTCCAAGTAGGTGGCAATGGTGGACAGGCATTGGGCCCGTTAATGATCCCATTGTTTTTATCCACGATGGGGGTAAAAGGGACACCATTTTTTTTAATTCCAGCTGTGTTAGCTGCCTACTTACTATGGATTTTAAGACCTTGGATGAAAGAAAAACGCATAAGTCAACAACGATCAGTAAAAGAAATAAAGGGTAAAGACCAACCTTTATTCTTGCTTCTACTTGTTTTCGTTGTGACGATGCGGTCTTGGATTACAATCGGGGTCACGACCTTTCTTCCATTATACTATATCAATGTATCGAAAATGACGATTGACCAAGCAAGTGTTTATACCTTTATCTTTTTATTGTTTGGTGCTTTAGGAACCTTAGCTGGAGGGCCAATCGCTGACTATCTAGGGAAAAAGACCGTGGTTAACGCTTCATTGCTGCTTGCGATTCCATTCCTTTTTCTCTTACCGTACGTAGAAGGAATCATCGCCATGGTTGTAGTTGGCTTTTTAGGTTTTATCTTATTTTCCTCCTTTGCCGTAACCGTGGTCTTTGGGCAAGAGCTTATTCCAGGAAAAGTGGGGATGGCTTCAGGATTAATGATTGGCTTTGCGATTGGTGCAGCTGGGATTGGAGCGACCGCATTAGGATATTTTGTCGACCATGCTGCATCTTCGGAAAGTGGATTAACCTTTGTTTTAAAACTCTTAAGTTGGATTTTAGTTGCTTCTGGATTGATTAGTTTGACCTTGCCAAATGATAAGAAAATGGCGAATCAGTAGTAAAATAATCCCTAATACGATGATATCCCCGCTGTTGCTTAAGTTGCCAATCTTCCCATTTCCTAAAAACTTTAATTTGTTTGTCTGGATAATATCCTTAGGTGCTATTTGGTAGATTGGTTTATCAAAAGATACGACATGACTTGTTTGCAGCATATAGGCAATAAATTCCGAGCAAGTAAAGGTGTATTTTTTTCGTTTATTCACATGTTTCCATAGTATAGGGAACATAAATCCAAGTGCTCCTTTAATATGATAAGAAGTTACATCAGGGTTATTTTTAAAGTAGTAAATCAGTTTCGCTATTTTTTTATATTGTTGATTTGTAACCTTCACTCGATACAACCAATAGGGCAAGTTATTTTGATATTGATCTATTTGTTCCACAATAAAACCATTTTGGTAGGATAATCTTCTATTTTTTATTCTGATTTTCAAATTATAGCTATAAAGCTCAGTCAGTTTGGAATCTAGGGCAAGAATGGAATGGACATAAGGAGCTTTAGTCACCATTTTTATGATCCATGACATCGGGTCATAACCGCCTAAAAACAGGATATAGATGGTTTTCATGCAAACCAAGCCTTCCCTAATCATTTTGTTCGTACAATATATGTATTCGATTTTTTTTTAGAAGGACTGGTATGATGGCCTATAAAGTGCTTTTAAACTTAGATTTTACTAAAAAATAAAATCATCCAACTAATTGGAAAGCGCCAACTAGTTGGATGACACTACTGCTTGGTAAAAGAAAAATCTTTCTATTGATTTGCCAGTTGCTTTTGTAATTCTGCAACTAATTCTTTAGATAAGGTTGTCTCTCTTTGATAGTTGGCATGATTTACTCTTAAGGTGACCTTGTCTGTATTTAAGAAGGCTTGTTTTTGACTATCGGTAAATGGGAAGTGGAGATAATGTACAGATTGCGTATATTTTTCATCATCCTCATCTTCTGCATCTGGTTCGTAGGAAGTAATGACGTGAGAATCAAAAACAAGTTCAACTGCTTTTTCAATGCCAACAATGGTTTTGTTAAATTCTCTAAGTTCTTGTTGATTTGGTATTTCAATGAATAAGGTCATGGTTAATTCATTTGGCTCAGGAAGAAGGTCATTATATACATCTAACATTTCCTCAATGTAAGTATCGTTTGTGATTTGTTCTGCTCGGATCATTTCCTGAATTTGATAAAATACGGTCAGTTTTGATTCAAATAAACCTGTCATTCGATCACTGATCGAAACCCTTCTCATTTTTTTTTCAGCGATCACTTCTTTTAAAAATTTTTCGTGTAAATTTACGTATTGTGCATATGGAATTAAATCGGCTTTCGTTAGCTTTGCCATCAAGATACCTCCTTTATTTTTCACTTTGTCATATAAAAGAATGGACTAGGTTAATTAGCCCTAGTCCTCACTTCTAAGTATACATGAATAGGATAAGTATTTATAATAGAAATTAGTCGTTTAAACGATCAAGAATTTTCTTGAATGTGTTAGCATGTGCTTTTTCAGATTTTGACATTACTTCAAACCATTCTGCAATTTCGTCAAAACCTTCTTCACGAGCAACTTTTGCAAATCCTGGATACATTTCACTGAATTCATACTCTTCACCGGCAATTGCAGATTTTAAGTTATCTGCAGTTGTTCCTACTGGAAGATCAGTTACAGGGTCGCCACCACCATATTTCAAGATCATGTCGAAATGACCGAAAGCGTGAGATGTTTCACCATCAGCAATACGTTGGAAAGAGGAAGAAACATCAGCTAATCCTTCAACATCTGCTCTTTTTGAGAAGTATAGGTAACGGCGATTTGCTTGAGATTCACCAGCAAATGCAGCTTTTAAGTTTTCAAGAGTTTTCGTATTTTTTAGTTCCATTATTATCACCCTTTTTATATATTTTTATTTACAAAGTAATTTTAGTCCAATTTTAAAGTAGTGTCAACAAGTGAAGTGTAATCTTTTTCATGATTAGAAATTTAACAATTTGTAATATTTTATGCTACAATAAATGAGAAGTTAAACAACAGGAGTCGATAAAAGATATGATACACATGTTTGGCCATACATTCGAATTAGTTGTGAATCATAAAGATGGTTGGAACGCGGAAGCTTTTCGTGATCGTTACAGTGAAGTACTTGATAAATATGATTATATTGTAGGGGATTGGGGTTATAACCAATTGCGCCTTAAAGGGTTTTATGGAGAGAACCCTCGGGTATCCCATGAGATGAAAATCGAATCATTTGAAGAGTATCTATTTGAATATTGTAATTTTGGTTGTGCCTATTTTATTCTCAAAAAGACAAAAAATGGGGAGCACGAGCAAAAGGAATCAAAAAAGTGAGTTTGTCGTTCGACAACTCACTTTTTTAAAGATTAAGAAAGTATAACTTTCTTCCACTTGTCATTTAAGGGTTTGTATATTCCATAAGCTGCGACATAGCGTGACTAGCAGCTTTAGCTGTGTAGCACGACTTGTACACTTTGTGTGCCTTCAGAAGTGCCTTTCTCTCCTTAATCTTTATTCATAGAAGGGCACGGATGACGGAGCGCGATGGAATATACAAACTTTTTTTCATTGTTTTATGGAATTTTAAAATTTATGCTTGAGTTTGGAGAGAGGGTTCTTTTTTTGAAAGTTCTCCTTCTGAAGCCGCAACGACAACTGCAGCAGAAGCATCTCCCGTTACGTTGATAGAAGTACGGATCATATCTAAAATACGGTCAATACCAGCAATTAAACCAATTCCTTCAATCGGTAAATTTACTGATTGAAGAACCATGGTAAGCATAATTAACCCTGCGCCGGGAACACCAGCAGTACCAATCGAAGCAAGTGTTGCAGTCAACACGATCGTTACTTGTTGGGTTAGGGTAAGATCAATTCCAAAAAATTGCGCGATAAATAAGGCGCTAACCCCTTGATAAAGAGCAGTTCCATCCATATTGATTGTTGCACCCAATGGAAGGACAAAGCTACTTACACGTTTAGATACACCAAGATTTTCTTCGGTATTTTTAATCGTTACAGGTAATGTACCGGCACTACTTGAAGTGCTAAAGGCAACAAGTGTTGCTGGTGCAATGCCTTTAAAAAAGGTTAAAGGGCTCATTTTTGCAAATACCTTCACTGATGAAGAGTATACAAGCAAGGCGTGTAAGATAGATCCGATTAAAGCTGCCAGAATAACCTTAGATAATGGTAAAAGGACATCTAATCCATATTTCCCAACAACTGGAGCCACTAACCCCAAAATTCCAATCGGGGCATATTTCATGACAATCCCCGTTATTTTGTACATTGTTTCTGCCAAACCATCAAAAAATTTTAATAACGTTTTTCCCCTTTCGCCTATAAGGGTTAATCCAATACCAAGAAAAAGAGCAAAAAAGATAATTTGTAACATTTCCCCGTCGACAAGAGACTTAAGTGGATTGGTTGGAACGATGTTAAGGAGTGTATCAATAAACTTAGTAGGTTCTTTGACTTCGACGGCTTGTTGTACACCACTGACATCCACACCTTTCCCTGGGTCAATGAGATTCCCGAGAATGAGACCAATAGTAACGGCAATCGCAGTTGTCATTAAGTAATAGGCAACTGTTTTTGTTCCCATACGGCCAAGTTTTTTTATATCGCCAATACTTGCTACCCCTACGACTAAAGAAGATAAGACTAGGGGAACGATAATAAATTTAATAAGCCTTAAGAATAAGTCCCCTAAAGGTTTAATCACTTCAATACTGGGGCCAACGATCCAACCTAATAAAATAGCAATAATAAAAGCAATAAAAATCTGGGTTAATAAGTTCAGCTTCATTTATTTCCCTCCCGTATCGTATTTCAAGTACTATATTATGTATGAGAATACAATATCATGACTAGAAATACAATCGTTTTTTCACATTTTTGTCGCAAAATCTGAATAGAAATAAAAGGGAAAAACCCATTTTCATGGCTTAATGGGTGTTAGGGTTATCATAAAAGTGAATGGAATATACTTTGTAGGGATATAGCATGGAGCTAGTAAATTGGGATTTGCTGCAATAAAGCATTCATTTCTAGCTCAATTAGTTTTGCTTTGGCTCTTTCTAAAGGAATACGATAATAAGCATCATGATTACACTTGTGTGTTCATTGACTAATTGTAATGCATCCCCATCACCTGTAAGTAAATAGACATGAAGTTCAGGGGAGGCAAACTGTTGGGAAATACTCCCCATTATATCATCTGCTTCATATCCATCGATCGAGATCAGCGGGATACCAAAGGCTTGAAGGACTTCTTGGATTGTTTTATTCCCAGTATCATTAGCAATAATTGCATAATCAGGTTTGAAGGTATGTAGAGCATGGAAAAAATACCTTAGATATTGGTAAATCGCATTTGTAGGAATTCCGGTACTTGTTTGCATGATTCGTCCAGAGGTAGCAGTTGCGTAAAATCCACGGAATAGTAAGGCTAAGTTGTCTACAACCAAAAGTTTTTGTTTGTTTTCCATTTTTAATAAAACCTCCTAATCAACTGTATTATTGTAATACAAATTGGAAAAGGAGGTAAAGATACAAATTTTTCATCATCAATAATATTGAATTAAATAGTCATAAAGATCTTTTGCTTCTTCTTCCGTGATTTGATAAGCTTCTTCTAAAAAGCCTGGTTCTTCTAAATCATCTTTGCCAATAATCGCGGTTATACCAGATTGAATATTGATCACTAAATTTTTACCGTAAAAACGACCGGTGTGAATGATGGCCAAATCAAACTTTGAATTTGAGGCACCAACAAAGCTAATATATTTAATCTCTGTTTTTTCTGTTTCTTCATAAAGGATAAACATCTTCTCATTCATCTAGTTTCAATCCTTTCGCTGGATATTTTCACAAGTATTATATCAAGTTTTTCCTTTAAATATGAAATTGGGGGTTTTTGTAAGTGAACTTGAAACAATTGGAATCTTTTATCCATGAAGTTACGGATGAGGGTTATATTCTTAACCTTTGGGAACCCATGATGAAGGAATGGACAATCTCTTCTACTAGACAAGTTTTAACGGAACATGATAAAGAAGATCAGATCGATTTTGAACGGTTTATTAGCAAGATGATGGAAATGGAAAGAGCATGCATGGAAGAGAAAGACCAACGGCCAACAGTTATTATGAGAAAAGACTTTCGCGAATGCAAGGTAGAACTTCAAAAAGCAAATGGAGAAGTGTGGGTATATATTCTTCAACCTTATGGTTATCAAGGAACTTGGGAAATCTTTAGGGTAGATCGGAAAAAGAAAGGGTTTTGAACCAAAAAAGTTTAGTGATGAATTTATGTTGACAATTGTTTTTTCATGCTTTAATATACTAATCATTCCAAGTAAAAAATTGAATAGCAAATCTTCTTATCCAGAGAGGTGGAGGGACTGGCCCTTTGAAACCTCGGCAGCGGGTTCTCCTTATGAGAATACTGTGCCAATTCCTGCAAGCTTAAAAGCTTGGTAGATAAGAAGAGTGGACTCATTTTGTATGTGAACCCTCTTCTTATCGTGTGTAAGAAGAGGGTTTTTTAATGTTAAGGAATGTATAACTTTCTTTTCATTATTGGAATGGGATCCCGCAAAAGTAATCGGAATATGCAATGAACAAAAGCGTCACTTTTGTGGGCTATCTTACATGTCTAAATTGTACAGAAGAAGGAGGATCGAGATGATTAAATTAGAAAATATAACGAAAGTCTATCATAGTGGTGGACAAAAGATTGAGGCTCTAAAAGGAATCAACTTAGTTGTTGAACATGGAGAAATCTTTGGCGTGATTGGTTTTAGTGGAGCAGGTAAAAGTTCACTACTTCGCACCGTCAATTTGTTAGAAAAACCAACAACTGGGAAAGTCATCGTAAAAGATCAAGATTTGACTAGTTTATCTAAAGCAGAATTAAGGAAGGCAAGACAGAATATTGGTATGATCTTCCAACATTTTAATCTATTGAACTCAAGAACTGTTTTTGGCAATATCGCTTATCCCTTGAAATTAGCAAATATGCCAAAAGAACAAATCAAGAAGAAAGTAGAAGAATTGTTAACATTCGTTGGATTAGAAGATAAAGCAGACTATTACCCTGATCAATTATCTGGTGGTCAAAAACAACGAGTTGGGATCGCAAGGGCACTGGCCACAGAACCTGAAGTATTATTATGTGATGAGCCTACTTCAGCACTTGACCCGCAAACAACGATGTCTATTCTTGAATTATTAAAGCGAGTTAATCGCGAATACAATATCACCATTTTGATGATCACTCATGAAATGAATGTGATTCGGGAAATATGTGATCGAGTTGCAGTGATTGAAGATGGTCAGATTGTGGAACAGGGCAGTATTTTTGAGGTGTTTGCCACACCAAAAACTCAAACTGCAAAAAACTTTGTAAGTACAGTAATGCATGATGAAATTCCTCAATCAATTAAAAAACTTCTTGAAAACCAAGATGGTGAAAGACAAATCCATCGCATTGTTTTTGTAGGAGATACGGCAGGAAAACCCATTTTATCTCAAGTTTCTAAACGGTTTAATGTTGATATCAATGTATTATTTGGTCACATCACAGAATTACAAGAGGTTCCATTTGGTAATTTGATTGTGGAGTTTCGTGGAGCTCAATCGGAAATTAACAGAGCGATCATGTATCTAAATCAATCAACCGTAACGGTAAAAGAGGTGTTGGCAGATGCAAGTTGATTGGAATAACCTTTGGCCAAAAATTTCTGAAGCCTTGGTAGAAACTTTAACCATGGTTGGTTTTTCTTTAGTTTTTGCACTTTTTATCGGTTTTCCATTGGGGATAGCTCTTGTTGTCACGAGAAAAGGAAATCTTTTGGAAAATACAGTCGTATTTACGATTTTAAATGCGATTATCAATGTGTTTCGTTCGGTTCCCTTTATTATTTTAATGGTAGCAATCATTCCGCTTACTCGTTTGATTGTAGGAACCTCAATCGGAACAGCAGCAGCTATTGTTCCACTGGTTTTTTATTCAGGACCTTATATTGCTAGATTAGTTGAACAATCTTTATTAGAAGTTGATCCAGGAGTAATTGAAGCAGCAGAAGCAATGGGTGCAACACCTTGGCAAATTATTTTTACTATCCTTCTACCTGAAGCGCTAGCATCCATTGTCCTTGGCATTACGATTGCTATTATTGGTTTAGTAGGGGCATCAGCAATGGCAGGAGCTGTTGGTGGAGGTGGCCTTGGAGATTTGGCCATTGCCTATGGTTATCAGCGGTTTGAAACGGTGATCATGGTCGTTACAGTAGTTTTATTAATTATTCTTGTTCAAGGATTCCAAAGTCTTGGAAATATATTATCTAGAAAAATTAGAAGAAGATAAGAAAGGGGAAAACAAATATGAAAAAGACATTAGCAATGATTTTATTCTTTGTTTTAGCAATTGGGAGTGTTTTAACAGGTTGTAGCTCTACTGAAACAGCTGGAGAAAAAGAAGTGACGATCAAAGTAGGGGTTAGTAGTGGGGATCGGATTTGGCCATATTTGAAAGAAAAAGCTGCAAAAGAAGGAATTAATATTGAAATCGTAGAGTTTTCCGATTATGTCCGTCCAAATATGGCATTAGCTGACGGAGATATTGATTTAAATGCATTTCAAACTTACGCATATTTTGTAGATTTTATTAAAACAAAGAATTTAGATTTGGCTCCACTTGCCACAACTTTAATTGCTCCTATGGGGCTGTATTCAGATAAATATAAATCCCCAGAAGAGATTCCAAATGGAGCTGAAATTGCAGTACCAGATGATGCAACCAATATGGGTCGCGCATTGCTTTTGCTACAATCCGCTGGCTTGATTAAGCTAAAAGATGGTTTTAATGGAATTGGTGATTTAGAAAGTATTGTTGAGAATCCAAAAGGTATAAAAATTACGCCATTAACCGCAGGACAAACACCAAGGGTTTTACCTGATGTGGCTGCCTCCGTCATCAACAATGGTTATGCAACAGAGGCAGGATTTAACCCTGTAGAAGATTCCATTTATTTAGAGGATAAAACAGCCAAACCTTATATCAATATCATTGCAGTTCGTTCAGAAGATAAGGATAAAGAAGTATTTAAAAAAATCGCAGAACTTTATCAACAGGATGATGTAGCAGAATTTATTAAAAACACATATAAAGGTGCCATTATTCCAACCTTTATTCCAGTGAGTGAA
Organism: Tepidibacillus sp. HK-1; assembly: GCF_001748485.2. NCBI lineage: Bacteria > Bacillati > Bacillota > Bacilli > Caryophanales > Bacillaceae > Tepidibacillus > Tepidibacillus sp. HK-1. The sequence continues at coordinate 123,384 of NZ_BDGM02000002.1, forward strand.
TTAGAAAGTAAATAACCTTTAACCTTGGAGTCAATTGAAGAAAATGAGCGGATTAAATGTAGGAGAGGAGCCTAGATAACATGGTTCAAAAAGACACAAAATATAGAGAACAAATTCTTCAATTTGTAGACGGTGAAAAAGAAAAATACATCACTATTAGTCATCAGATTCATGCCAATCCTGAGATTGGTAATGAAGAATTCTTTGCATCAAGTCTATTAACAGAAACATTAGAAAAAGAAGGTTTTATTGTGGAAAAAGGAATGGCAGGTCATAAGACCGCCTTTCTCGCTCGAAAGAAATCTAGTAAAGGACAAGGGGCTACTATTGGTTATTTAGCAGAATATGATGCCTTACCTGGACTTGGTCATGCCTGTGGTCACAATATTATAGGAACTACAAGTGTTGCAGCTGCGATTACTCTAAGTAAAGTGATCGATGAGATTGGAGGAGAAGTAGTTGTATTGGGGACCCCTGCTGAGGAAGGAGGACCAAATGGAAGTGCAAAAGGCAGCTTTGTAAGAGAAGGGTTGCTACAGGGAATTGATGCCTGCATGATGGTCCATCCTTCTAATCGAACAAGTATAACGGGTTCATCCTTGGCAGTAGACCCCTTAGACTTCGAATATATAGGAAAACCTGCTCATGCAGCTGCTTCACCTGAGGAGGGTCGTAATGCGTTAGATGGCGTGATTCAATTGTTTAATGGAATCAATGCCTTACGTCAGCATGTTCCAAGTGATGTTCGGATTCATGGCATCATCACACATGGCGGGTATGCACCAAATATTGTCCCTGAATATGCTAAGGCACGTTTCTTCATTCGAGCAGCAACAAGGGAAACTTTAAATGAAGTAACAAACAAAGTAAAGGCTGTAGCTGAAGGTGCGGCACTTGCAACTGGAACAAAAGTAAATGTGATCGCTTTTCAAAATCCAGTAGATAACCTACTTTTTAATCGTCGCTTTGATCGAGTATTTCAAGAACAATTGGAATCGCTTGGAGAACAAGTAGATACGATGGAACGAAAAGGGCTAGGATCAACAGATACAGGCAATATCAGTCAAGTGGTGCCAACCATTCATCCCTATATTAAAATTGGTCCATCAAACCTTGTTGGGCATACGGTAGCTTTTCGTGAAGCTGCTTGTTCAACTGAAGGAGATCAAGCGTTAGTCCTAGGCGCTAAAGCATTAGCTTTAACAGGTTTACAATTACTTGTAGATGAAAGCCTGTTACAAGAGATAAAAGAAGAATTCAAGCAAAGAAAAGCAATAAATTGGAACTAAATTGTAAAAAAAAGGAGTGGTATTGTGCCACTCCTTTTTCAAAGATTAAGAAAGTATAACTTTCTTCCATTTGTCATTTAAGGGTTTGTATATTCCATAAGCTGCGACCTTCAGAAGTGCCCTTCTCTCCGTAATCTTTATTCATAGAAGGGCACGGATGACGGAGCGCGATGGAATATACAAACCTTTTTTCACACCATCACCAAATGAGGTTTATTAGGTAGACTATGAACCGCACGTATGAAACGGACTGTCTTGGTTTTGGCCCGCATCACGATAGAGTGGGTTTCAGCTAAGTCACCACCCATAAAACGAACTCCCTTTAATAGCTCTCCATCTGTAACGCCGGTAGCTGCAAAAATAGCATCATTACCTTTAACTAGATCGTTCATCATAAGGATCTGTCTAGGATTGGTTAACCCCATTTGAATACATCTTTGATATTCTTGTTCATTCATGGGAACAAGTCGTCCTTGCATTTCCCCACCTAATGTCTTGATTGCGGCAGCTGAAATTACCCCTTCAGGAGCACCACCTGTTCCAATGAATAAATCAATTCCTGTCTCTGGGAAAGCAGTAGCAATCGCAGCACCAACATCTCCATCACCAAAAAGTTTAACTCTCGCCCCAACACTTCTTACCATTTCAATCAATGTATCATGGCGTGGACGTTCTTGGATAATAACAGTCAAATCCCGTATCCGTTTGTTATTTGCTTTTGCAACAATCTCTAATGTTTTTTCAAGGGGATCGTCCAAATGGATTTGGCCAGCGGCTCGTGGCCCAACCGCAATTTTTTCCATATACATATCTGGTGCATGAAGAAGATTACCTTTATCTGCAATAGCGATAACTGCCATCGCATTTGCTGTCCCTTTGGCAACAATATTTGTTCCTTCAAGGGGATCTACAGCAACATCTACTTCTGGAGAGGCAGCATTTCCTAATTTTTCACCAATATATAGCATAGGTGCTTCATCTAACTCACCCTCACCAATAACGACTGTTCCATTCATGGCCACAGAATCAAACATTGCTCTCATCGCACTAGTTGCTGCTTGATCAGCCTCGTTTTTTTTACCTCTTCCCATCCATTGGGCAGATGCTAAAGCAGCTACTTCTGTCACACGAACGATTTCTAATGCAAGCTCTCGTTCCAACTAAGTCACTTCTTTCTGTTGTAATTTCCTAGACCATTTTAACAAAAATCTTTCTTGTTTTGTGAAGTTTCTAGAAAAATATAATTGGGAATGAAAAGGAATTTTGTCTCTATCTGTCGAATGTGATATAGCAAGATATAAAAGAGGGGGAGCAAGGATGTATGATGTTGATCGTGAAGGAATAGACGAAGTATTAAAATATAGCAGACAAAAATTAGAAGCAATTCAACCTTGGCTACATATTACTGAAGAAGAATTGGTTCAGAACGAACTTCTTATTCTTGCTTTGGAAAGAGCAGCACATTTAGCGATTGAAGCGATTGTAGATGTGGGAAATAAACTAATTGATGGCTTTATTATGAGAGATCCAGGCAGTTACGAAGATATTATAGAAATTCTTAGGGATGAGCAAGTGATTCCTGAACAAGATGCTATTCTTTTGAAAGAATTTGTGGCTTATCGTAAGATTTTAGCTCATCAGTATACTAAAACCAATTCCATTGAATTACATCATTTACTAAAAAAAGTGTTTGCAACGATATTGCAGTTTGAAGTTCATTTACGCAGGTATTTATCTAAGGAATTAGGCATATAATGAGAATATACATTACTACATTTTTTATATTTAAATGTTTAGTAATTTACTTATATTGAATAATCGGCTAAAATAAATGTATGAAAACAACATGAAGGGTGGTGACAATATGGCAAATGACCACTTGTCAACCAGAGATGAAATCCTTTTTATGCTGAAAACAAATGGTTCTTTAACCGTAAGTGAAATATCTAAGGAATTAGGAATAACAGAGATGGCTGTTAGACGGCATTTAAATACGTTAGAACGTGACGAACTGATTCGATCAACATTAGTTCGCCAAGCAATGGGTAGACCAACGAATTTATATTCTTTAACGGAAAAAGCAGAGGATCAGTTTCCAAAAACCTATCGAGATTTAGCCAAAGATCTACTAGATGCAATCGCAGAATCAGAAGGAATAGAAAAGATAGAAGTTTTATTTGATAAGAGAGAACAACGTCTTCGTAAGCGATATCTCGAAAAAATGGCTGGTCGAACTTCCTTAGATGAAAAAGTTAAGGCTTTGGTAGATATTCAAAATGATAAGGGTTATATGGTAGATTGTGAAAAAGTCGAAGATGGTTTTTTAATTAAAGAGTATAATTGCCCTATTGCTGAAATTGCTAGGGACTATAATCATGCCTGTGAAGGTGAGAAGAAATTATTTAAAAATGTATTAGGAACTGAAGTAGAGTCTGTTCAATGTATGGCTAGAGGAGACCATAGTTGTATCTATAAGATTAAACAAAAAGTGAATAGCTAGAGAAAAAGCTACGCTTTCATTACAAAGCGTAGCTTTTTGCTAAGATTTTTTCATTAAGTTCCAATTGGATTTGCTTAAGTTCATCAATCGGAATCTCTAAAAAGGCTTGTGCACACATCGGGCAAAAGTGACTTCCAATTGCGTTTTTAATGACTTCTCTCGCGAATTCAATCGATTTTGGTTCTTTGTAAGGCCTTTTACTAGTAATCGCATCAAAGGCATCAGCGATCGCAAAAATTCTTGCAGGTAGAGGTATTTCTTCTCCAACTAAGCCAAAAGGATAACCTTTACCATCGAAATGTTCATGATGATAAAGGACAACATCTACAGCTCCTTCTAAAAACTCGATATTTTGAATCATTTCATAACCGATTTGAGGATGTTGCTTCATGATTTTCCATTCCTCATCTGTTAATTTTCCTGGTTTAAGAAGAATAGCATCAGGAATGCCTATCTTACCAATATCATGAAGAAGTGCTCCCCACTGGATTCTTTTCATTAGAGCTTCATTCACATTTAATCTTTTGGCGATTGCCAAACTAAAGGACGTTACTCGCCTAGAATGCCCTTGAGTTTCTGCATCCTTTTTATCCAACGCAACGGTTAAAGCCTGAATCATCATCAAATTGGTTTTTTCTAACTGGGCATTTTTCAAATGTCTTAAGATATGTGTTCCTAAAGGACGAATATATTCATTTGCTATGTATATTGACTCTTGGCTGAAACGGATCGGATAGTTTCGATCAATTAAAAGAAAAACGCCCACACATTGATTTTCTACTTCATCACATAATGGAACCATCAAACCTGATTTTCCAACTCTTTCGCCAAGTTTCGGATGGATATCAGAAAGGGCAAAGGATTCGTTTATCGCCAATGTTTGTTTTTCCATAAAGCTACGAACAATGATAGAGTTATCAGTAATCGCTAATTCAATGTTAGGTTGATTTAAGAGCTTTAATGTTAAACGTTCTTGATCTAAAAGCCATACATAAACTTCTGAGTAATGTAGGTAACGTTTTGCTAATCGGGCGTTTTTTAATAGAGTTTGTTCCAATTGATCAGTATAACCTAATTCGGTAGACAACTGTTTAACCACTTTTTTTATTCTTCTTACTTCAGATTGGTAGACAATCTCAATAATATTATCTAGGGAAGGACTTAGTTGTAGAATGAGTTGGCTTATCGTTTCAATTTCCCACTCATTATATGCATTTTCTCTTTCACTATAAATATGAATAACTCCAATCGGTCTTCCTTTAACGATAAATGGAATTCTTAACGTCGTCTTAAAAGTTAAAGGATAAGTAAATTGATCTTCATTATAGAATTCATTTTGATTGGTTACTTGTGGTATTCGTTTCTTTAATATCCCTTTTGTCGCTGACCCATCTAAGGGGAGGATTTTTTTCATTAATGGAACTACTTCACGGTTTAAATAGATGGGGAAGCAAATCATCTCTCCAATTCGAAATGGATGGGGGAAAGTTATTTTCAATCCATCAAATCTCATCACTTTTAATAGTTCTTCTACTAATTCTGGATAAGCATGAATCACTTCTCGGTTTCTTGAGGTAACGGTAGTAATTCTACTAATGGCATGAAGGATATTATAATTTATCGCATTATATATAGCAATGGTTGAACTGGTTGCCAAGGAAAGAAGAAAGTTTACATCATCTTGTGAAAAAGCATGAAGCTGTTTTGAACCAAAGTAAATGGCTCCTAATGGTTGCTGGTTCATAATAAGTGGAATGCAATATTGGGACTGAATAGGGACTTGAAAATGATTGACTTCATTTGGAAAGGTAGAGAGATTGTTTACTAATAAGGGTTCTTTTACCTTTACTACACGCCCGATTATTCCTTCGCCAACCTCTATAGAATGATTTCCTATAATACGATCAGATAGAGAACCAGTCTTTCTTTTTAAATATAATTTGTTCCCTTCTAACATATAAATACAGACGAGGTCAAATTGGTTTAGTTTTTCGATTTCATTGATAATAGAAGTTAAGACAGTGTTAAGATCATAGCTTGTCACAAACGAATGGCTTATATGGTATAACGTTTCTAATTTTGAGTGAAAGGAATCCATCATCTTATTCTCCTTTAAAATAATAGCCATTTTTTGAACTTAATTGATAAATTTCTACTTAAACTGCCTTTTTCCTTCATGCAAACGTCCAATTTTCTCAAAAAAAGATGAGAAAGTGTCATTTCTCATCAGTATGTGTTAATAAGTTCAGCTTTATCGTGTTTGACTATGAGCGATACGACTAGATGCTGCAGCTGCAATTGCTCCTACAATATCATCAAGGAAGGTATTCACATGTACACCATCATGGGCATTCAGTTTTTCTAATATTCCCGGTTTCATTTTATCGATGAATCCATAGTTGGTAAAACCAATACTTCCATAGACATTGACAATGGATAAAGCAATAATTTCATCAATACCATAAAGGCTTTCATCTTGGAAAATGATTTCTTGTAAAGGGGATTCTAATGCCTTTTTCTCTGCCAATTTGTCTAATTCAATTCCTGTGATTACAGCGTTTTGAACTTCTCTTTTTTCTAACACCTTGTTGATGTGCGATTCACATTCTTCAAGGGTAATATTTGGGAAATACTTTGACTGAAGAAAATAAACTAATTCTGCAATATCGTGTATGGTGACCCCTCGTTCATCTAGTAATTGTAATGTCCGTTGATAGAGATTTTCATCTGAAATGCGGACAAAATTTTCTTTCATTATAACTACCTCCTCTTATGATCAATAGTTTTGCCTTAAGTCTTAGGTTTCATCCAATGCACTTTTCACACTATGAATACATTGTATTATAAAATCTGGATTTGTATACTATACACATATCGTTAGATGAACGGAGGGTTGATCATGGCAGCTAAAGGAGTTGCCCTTATTATAGGCGGTTCACAAGGTTTAGGCAAAGCCACTGCGCTTGCACTGGCAAAATCAGGATACGATCTAGTCATAAACTATCTGACCGATCATAAGGCTGCAGAACAAGTCGTTTCCGAAGTCAATCATCTAGGACGAAAGGTTTTTGCATTTCAAGGGGATGCAACGAATTACCAAAAGATGCAGGAATTATTTATAGAGGTAAATAGCGAATTTGGGAGATTAGATGTTTTGGTTCATGCTGCAGGTCCATTTATCAGAGAACGAAAAAACTTTTATCAAATGTCGATCGATGAAATACAGCAAATGGTTCATGGTAATTTACTTAGTGCCATGTACACAACTTCTCTTGCATTACCTTTAATGAGAAAACAAAAGTTTGGCCGAATTATCTTTTTTGGCTTCCATCGAGCTAATGAAGCTCCTTCTTGGCCTGACCGTTCTGTTTATGCAGCGGCAAAAGTTGGGCTGGTCTCCTTTTGTAAGACATTAGCAGTAGAAGAAGCCCCCTATGGGATTACTGTCAATATGATATGCCCTAGTGATATTATTGGTGAAAATAAGGAAAAAATGATACGTGATGTAGCGCTTTTAAAAGATAAAGAATCTCTTAGAGGGAGGCCAGGTTCTGGGGAAGATGTATCTAGAGTGATTGAATTTTTGTGCCAAAAAGATTCAGATTTTGTAACGGGCAATGCGATTAGTGTAAGCGGTGGACTTGATATTATTTATCCAGTGTCTAAACAAAATCCTAAAAAAATAGACTAGGCTATGTTAGACTTGAGATAAATATTGCGAATCATTATGGGGGGAATAAGGTTGAATAAACCGTATGTGTTTGTATCTAGAAAAATTCCTGAAGAAGCATTGGAAAAATTAAGAGAGGTATTTATAGTAAGTGTTTGGGAAGAAGATCGTCCAGTACCAAGAGAACGTTTATTAGAGGAAGCTAAAAAAGCTGATGGGTTTTACATCATGTTAACTGAGAGAATTGATGAGGAGTTAATAAATCAAGCCAAACACCTTAAAGCGATTTCGATTATGGCTGTTGGCTATGATAATATCAATCTTCCCTTGGCAACAGAGAAAGGAATTGTGGTGACTCATACCCCAGGAGTATTAAGTGATACGACAGCAGATCTTACTTTTGCGTTACTGATGGCAACAGCAAGAAGGATTACGGAAGCAAACCGGTATGTTTTAGAAGGGAAATGGGATAGCTGGGGTCCAATGTTAATGGCAGGACAAGATGTATATGGTGCAACGATTGGTATTATTGGGATGGGAAGGATTGGTGAAGCGGTAGCCAAACGTGCAAAAGGATTTGATATGAAAATCCTGTATCATAATCGAAAAAGTCGTATAGAGATAGAAGAACAATTAGGAGCAGAGTATCGCTCATTAGAAGATTTACTAAAAGAATCAGATTTTGTTGTATTACTAACTCCTCTAACTCCTGAAACAGAAAAGCTCATGGGTAAAAGGGAATTTTCGTTGATGAAACCATCATCGATCTTTATCAATGTTTCAAGAGGGGCAACTGTTGATGAAGAGGCGTTGTATGAAGCCCTTGTCCAGAAAAATATCTGGGCGGCAGGTTTGGATGTGTTTCGGGAAGAGCCGATTCCAATGGATCATCCTTTATTAACATTAGAAAATGTAGTGGTCCTTCCTCATATTGGGAGTGCAAGTATATCAACAAGAAAAAGAATGGCAATGATGGCAGCTAACGGACTCATTGATGCAATGAACGGGAAAAAGCCAAATCATATGGTGAATCCTGAGGTATGGAACAATGGAGAAAAACCATAGTATTGAGTTCTGTAGTGCCAATCTACTTAATGGTTCAAAAAAAGTCTATGACCAATTGAAAGAAAAAGAAAAAATAAACCTATATGAGTTTGGTTGTTTAGGCCATTGTCGTCAATGTGTAAGAACCCTATTTGCTATGGTAGATGATCAATATGTATCAGCTGAATCAGCTGAGATATTATACGTAGAGATTATGAAAAGAGTAAAGGATAAATAATGTAGACAGTCTTCTATTTTACATCAGGTACCTTAATTACATTGGCGCCGTTTTTTGTAAGATAGAAGACATTGTTTTTTACCAAACTTGTTGAACTTCAGTGATTTTCCCAGGCAATTCTTCCATCAATGCACGTTCAATCCCAGCTTTTAAGGTGATGGTTGAACTAGGGCAAGCACCACAGGCGCCCATTAAACGCAATTTTACAATTCCATCTTCTACGTCCACTAATTCACAATCGCCACCATCACGTTGTAGGAAAGGACGTAATTGATCAATAATTTTTTGTACTTCTTCAAATAATGACATATGATTGACCTCCTATTAAGATTATGAAAGAAAGTATAACTTTCTTTACATGATGATAAATGGAACCCCGCAAAAGTAATCGGAATACGCTTCGAAAGAGAACGTCACTTTTGTGGGCAATTTTATAAGCTAAAGGTATTGTAACATAGGAAAAGTTTTTTAACTATATGATAATACTTTGTGAAACTTTGAATATCATCATTTTGCAAATATTTGTGTAAAATAGATAAAAAGATGCAAGTGGGTATAGGAGATGTTTGTATGAGAAGAACTGAAGATGGAAAGCTTGAAGTGTTTGTATATGGTACAGGGATCATTTGTGCGAGTTGTATCAATGCACCTTCTAGTGAGGAAACTGCTTCATGGTTGCAATCCTTATTTAACCGAAAATATGGAGATCAAATCCACGTTAAATATATTGATTTTCAAAAACCAGCGAATGAGGAAGAGAAGGCCTTTGCTAGAAGAATGATGCTTGAAGATTTATGGTACCCTGTAGTCTTAATAGAGGATGAAATTGTAACAGAAGGGAATCCTAATCTTAAGAAGATCTTTAAGAAATTAGACCAATTAGGAATAAAGCCTATTGAGGATGAGCAGACAAGATGAATCCAATGATCGAATTTTGTACGAATAACTATATCCATGGTACAGACAAAATCAAACAAAAGTTAGAAGATAATCCAGAATACGATGTAATTGAATATAATTGTCTAGGACACTGTGAACGATGTGCCGTTACTCCTTTTGCAGTTGTAGAGGGAGAATTCATTGAAGCAGATGATCCAGACGATCTAATTGTTCTGATTGAAGAAACAATAGAAGAACGTAAGGCATTTGATAATTTGTTTGATCAATTGTAGCGTTGTAATTTCCATTATATAGGATTTTCTTATGACCCCTTGAACAATCAAGGGGTTTTAGCATTTAATCAAATCTTTTGTTTCTAATAAGTAAGACAAGAACTGCTGGCCAATCACTGAAATGTTTTTTGGTTGATAGAGTAAGTAATAGGAAGTCTCTAATTCTAATCCTTCGATCGTCAAGGGGTGTAAGAGTCCTTCTTCAACTTCGTACTCAATACAAGACTTATAGAAGAAAGATGCCCCTAATCCAGAAATGACTGAGGTTTTTAATGCTTGTATACTACTCATTTCAGAAACTACATCTAAGGTTTGGATTGGAAATTTCATCTGGGATAGTTTATTTTCAATTGAGCGACGAATTGGTAAAGAAGGTGAAGCCAAAATTAAGGGAATACTCTCTAGTTCATTAAGCGAGATCGCCTCAATTTTTGCAAAGGATGAATGGTAGGATACGGCTAAAATAATAGGATCTGTTCCAATCTTTACAGATTCAATTCCAATTTGACCAGTACTACCATCCTCAATTACTCCAAGATCAATCTTTTTTTCTTGAAGTTGTTGAAATATCTCTTCCTTTTGAAAAATGGAGACATCAATCCGAACTTCGGGATACTGTCTTCGAAAGCTTCCCATTGTATAAGGCAATAAAAAGTTACCAAACGCTTCAGTAGCACCAATATGTATTAGATTTTCATTCTGTCTCAACTCGTTTAATTTCTCTTTCATTGCTGCATGAATCTCAAAGATTTTTTTGATATTGGTATAAACGATTTCACCCGCTGGATTTAATTGAACACCTTTCACTGTTCGAAAAAAAAGTTGATGACCATAATACTGTTCTAATGATTGAATGAGGGAACTAACTGCTGGTTGTGTGAGATGAAGTTGTTTTGCTGCTTTTGATATACTCCGTGCCTCAGCTACGGTAATAAAAACCTCTAACACATGGATGTTCAAAACTAGCCCTCATTTCTTTGATAGTATATGATAACAAAACAAAATGTATCTATCATTATTCTAAATGCTTTTCAAATAATTTCATAGTTTTTTGATAGATTAGACAAATAATGTACACAATTTAAAATTTCTTTAAATATAAACAAACTGAAAAAATAAAATATTATGACTATTTGTGAATTTAATCACAATATGGATATAAAAGAATTCTTATACTCATATAAAAAGATGAAATAGCTAATTAGAATCAAGTTGGTTTATAATGAAATCAGAAAATGTATGTGATTATTTTCACATATTACGAATGGACTCGAATTTCGAATCTAGTAAAATTAGTTTTTTTAATCAGCTAGGGGGAGTTATAAATGGGTGAACAGAGAAGGATTAGTCGAAGGGCTTTCTTAAAAGCCTCTGCAGCAACAGGAGCAATCTTAGCAGTCGATTTCAAATTTGGCATGAACAAATGGGCACAAGCAGAAGAAAAGGGAGAGATAAAAAAAATACCAACACTATGTAATGGCTGTACTAGTCGTTGTGGAATCATCGCAACAGTAAAGAATGGACGTGTAATCAATATTGAGGGGAACCCGGAACACCCGACAAATAAAGGAACATTGTGCGGAAGAGCTTATGGAGCCGCAATGTTAACTTACCATCCTGATCGTTTAACAGGGCCAATGAAACGAGTCGACAATCAATTTGTACCAATATCATGGGAACAAGCCAACAAAGAAATAGGAGATAAATTAAAGGAAATTATCGGAAAATATGGCCCGGCAAGTGTGATGTATATGCATAATCCAAAAGATGTAGGAAAGTTTTACGGTGGCCGATTTATGAAGGCGATTGGTAGTAATAGTATTCAGACTCACCATTCGGTTTGCTATATTTCGAGAGATGTCGGATTTGAATATACTTTTGGAAAAACACCAGCTGCAGACAGTTCGAGTGCGAAGTATATGTTATACATTGGTCGAAGTGTAGGGGATGGAATTAAACCGAGTCATTTGCAAGGAATGATCAAAGGAAGAGATCAGAAAGCAAAGATAGTATGTGTGGATCCAAGACATAATGCTACTGCCAACATTGCCGATGAATGGGTACCGATTAAACCAGGAACAGATCTTGCGTTATTGCTAGCTATAGCGAATACAATGATTCAGAACGATTGGTATGATAAAGCATTTATTGAGCAAAATGCCATCGGATTTGAAGAATTTAAAAAAGAGATTCAAAACTACACGCTAGATTGGGCGGAGAAAATAACAACGATACCAGCGGCAAAAATCATTGAGATTGCAAAGGATTTATCAGCTGCAAAACCACATGCCTTTATCGATCCATCATGGAAAGGGGCTTTTGGTTGTAACTATATGAATAGTCCGGAAACAGCGAGAATGGTTGGATTGGTCAATGCAATGTTAGGTAACCTCAATCAAAAGGGTGGTATATATTTTGCGGTTGAGCCTGAATTAGGAAAATTAGATTCTACTAAACATCCATCTCCTGAAAAGCCAAAAGTAGACCATATCGATGGATCCGGAGTGGAGGGGCAATATCCACTTGTTCCAAGTTCAAAAGGTATGCCCCACCGAACGCCAGGATTAATCGGTGAGGGTAAGGTAAAAGCCGTCTTTATTAACCATTTTAATCCTGTTCGAAATACCCCAGATCGCCAATACAACATTGATGGTTATAAGAAGGCAGAGTTGGTAGTTGTTTGTGATATCTGGATGTCAGAAAGTGCCGAGCTAGCTCATTATGTTTTACCAGAGCCAACCTATCTAGAAAGAACAGAAATAGTAGAACCGCTTTCAGGAAAAACAGGAGCTGTGACAATACGTCAACAAGTGATTGATAAAGTCCATCCGAATACTAAACCATTTAGTGAGATCATTAGTGGTATAGCTAAGGAAATGGGATTAGGCCAATATTTTAATTTTACGATCGATGAATTAAATGAGGCACTATTAAAACCAACTGGAATTTCTTATAAAGAGTTAAAAGAAAAAGGTGTCGTAAAGACAAAAGAATCGGTGGAATTTGGGAAAGTTCCTAAGTTAAAAACCGAATCAGGAAAAATTGAATTTTATTCAGAGGCTTATAAAAAAGCTGGATTCTCGCCAATTCCGGTTTGGCTTGCACCAAAAGTGGAGCCAAAGCAAGGAGAATACCGTCTAATATGGGGAAAACAAAATGTTCATTCTCATTCTTCTACTGCAAATATTCCTCAGCTAATGCAAGTGACAAAGGATTATAACTTAGAAAGAGTTTGGATTAACACGAAAAAGGCTAAGGAATTAGGAATTAAAGACGGTGATTTCGTGATCATTGAGAACAATTTATTTAAAGGAAAAATTCGAGCAAAAGTTACGGAACGGATCTTTCCCGATGCCATTTTCTTACCTGGGGGATATGGAGCTTTTGCTAAGAATCTCAAAATATCAAACGGATTTGGATTATGTCCAAATGATTTTGTAAAAACAGGAACTGACCCAATATCTGGAAATGGATTAATGATGGAAACTGCTGTAACAGTTCGAAAGGATGTGTAGTCGATGGCACGATATGGAATGTTAATTGATACAACTCGATGTGTAAGCTGTTATGCTTGTCGACTTGCTTGTCAAATGAAAAATGAACTAGAACAAGATGAAGCATTTATTCACTTTCTTGAAAAAGAAGAAGGGACTTATCCTAATGTAAAAGTGAATATTCTCCCAATCCAGTGTCAGCATTGTGAGGATGCTCCATGTATGAAAGCATGTCCAACAGGTGCAACGTATAAGACAGAGGACGGAATTGTGTTAGTGGATGAAGGCAAATGTATTGGCTGTAAATATTGTGTAGCGGTTTGCCCTTATAATGCACGTGTTGAAGTGAAACGATCGAAGACGATTCAAAAGTGTAACTTCTGTTCGTCAGAATTACAAAAAGGTGGAGAACCAGCTTGTGTCAAAACTTGCATTCCAGAAGCGAGAATCTTTGGTGATTTGGACGATCCATCAAGTACGATTAATCAAGAGATTCAAAAACGTAATGCTAAGCCTATTCTAGCAAATCAAGGAACTCAACCTAAAATTTATTATGTGAGTGTTATGAATCCGAAATCAAGTATCAATGAGCAGGTTTCAAAACTAGCCGATTGGCGTGATGATCTGATTAAACCAGCTGGAGGCGTGCTACTAGGAGCAACTGCTTTAGGATTAATGGGTAATTATGCTGTCGCAGCAATCTCTAAGAATAAAGAAGAGAATCACCATCAAGAAGGAGGAGAAGAAAATGAGTAAGAAGAACAAAGTGTTTCGATATACAAAAGCTGATAGAATCATGCATTGGGCAGTCGCATTTGGATTTGTCTTGCTAGCGATTAGTGGATTTATTATTTTCTTTCAAGGAAGTGCCGCATTACTCTCGACAAAATTAGGAATTGGGGTTCGGATCGTACACCGTATCGGTGCAATCTTCTTTGTGGCTGCACCCATGATCTATTTGATTTTCTCCCATAACAGATTTTGTTGGTTATGTGTATTTAAGTGGAGTAAGCATGATCTTGGTTGGTTAAAGGCTGCTCCAAAGCATTATTTCTTTGGTGGGGATGGGATGCCGCCACAGGAAAAATACAATACAGGGCAAAAACTATATTATTTGTTTGTCGTGATATTTGGACCGATTCTTGCCTTAACAGGGTTTGCGCTTTGGTTTGATTGGTTCAAAGAGAATCGATTCATCATATTAATTTTGCATGATATTGGTGCTATTACGCTTGTTGCTTTCTTCTTTGTCCATGTTTATTTATCCGCTATCCATCCAAGAGAACGGGTTTCATTTGAGGCTATGGCAACTGGCTTTATGGATCAGGAGTACGCTGAACACCATCATAAGCTATGGTATGACAAGGTAAAAGATACGAATCTCGTTACAATTGATGAGAAGAAAAATCCAAAATCCTTTAAGACAGCAGGATTTTCACATTTAATGAAATAATTCCTCAGTTTTATTACGCCCTTATGGTTATAACCATAAGGGTTTTTTAAGACAAGCATATTCGCTGCTGAGATCTTTAACTAAGCTATCAGAATCCTGCAATAATACTAATTTAATCGTTGGTTTCAAAATATTTTATAACAAAACTTGACATTCTCTACTACGTTAAAGCATAATATAATAATAGAAACTTACAATGATTCATTAAAAATGAACAATGTGTTGAAGAGGATTAGTAGGTCTTTCCTGTGAAACAGAGAGTAAGACCCTTGGCTGTAAGGCTTACCACAAGGGATTCCGAACCCACCTCGGAGCGGCTAGGGACTTTTTTAACCTAGACAGGGATCTTCTGCCTGTTATCAAGAAGAAAGTGGGCTTAATAGCCAATCAAGGTGGTACCACGGAAGAAAACTCTTTCGTCCTTATTTAATAGGATGAAAGAGTTATTTTTTTTCAATTGGCATGAGACCATGAATATAGTATCAGGAGGATTTACAACAATGAATGGTAATATCAAAAAACAAAGAGTAGTTGTTAAGATAGGGAGCAGTTCCTTGACGAATAGTCATGGTGGACTTTCACAGGATAAATTAAACAAACACGTAAAAGCAATAGTTGCATTACGAAAACAAGGGCATGAAGTCCTACTTGTCTCATCAGGTGCTGTTGCAACAGGTTTTACTTTACTAGGTTATCCTAGCCGTCCTGCAACCATCGAAGGGAAGCAAGCAGCGGCAGCGGTTGGGCAAGGACTATTGATTCAAGCATATAATGATGCATTTAGTAAATATGGCCTTGCAGTAGCACAAATATTAATTACCCGTATCGATTTTTCTAAACGACAGCAATATAACAATGTCTATAATACTTTATCTGTTTTACTAAAGCGAGGCATAATTCCAATTATCAATGAAAATGATACCGTCGCAATTGATGAATTGACATTTGGAGATAATGATATGTTATCTGCTCTTGTAGCCGGTTTGATTCATGCAGATACATTAGTGATTTTGACAGATGCGGACGGGCTTTATGATTCCGATCCGCGTGTTCATCCTCATGCGAAAAAGTTTAAACAGGTTGATGAAATTACACCTGAAATAGAAGCACTAGCAACCGCCTCAGGTTCTTCAGTTGGAACAGGGGGAATGAAATCAAAAATCTTAGCGACAAAATTAGCTTTATCTTTAGGAGTTCATGTTTTTATAGGAACTGGGAATGGAAAAGAAACGTTGACCGATATTTTGGAGGGAAAAGGAAAAGGTACCTATTTTGGCCATTCATTGTTAAGTACATTAAAATCAAAAAAACAATGGATTGCTTTTCATTCTGATACCAATGGCCAAATCATCATTGATGAAGGAGCTGCTTTTGCTCTTATTCACGGTGGGAAAAGTTTACTTCCTGCAGGTGTGACACATGTTGATGGGAATTTTTTACCTGGTGAAGTTGTGGAGGTTTACTCCAAAGATGGCCATTTGCTAGGTAAAGGACTGATCAATTACTCATCGGCACAATTAAAGGAAGTTCAAGGGAATTCTACAGAATATGCTAAAAATCATTTGGATATCGAGCGGATTGAAGTGATTCACCGTGATGATTGGGTTGCTTTACAAGAAAAGATTCAGGAGGTTGTAACAAAATGAATGAATTGATGATAAAAGCAAAAAAGGCAAAAGAGATTGTTCAATCATTAGGTATTCTTTCAACAGCAACAAAGAACCAAGCATTACTGGTGATTGCTGATCAATTAGAAAAACAATCTGAATATCTGATTCATGAAAATAAAAGGGATATTGAGGAGGCAAGAAGTGCAGATGTAAGTCAGGCATTGCTTGATCGGATGATCCTGAATGAAAAACGCATTCATGAAATGGCAGAGGGTCTTCGATTATTAGTGGAGATTCCTGATCCAATTGGAGAACAAATAGAATCTTGGGAACGACCCAATGGGTTACAAATTACAAAAGTTACAGTTCCTTTGGGAGTGATAGGCATGATCTATGAGGCTCGTCCCAACGTAACCGTAGATGCAGCAGGATTATGTTTAAAAACAGGAAATGCTGTTCTTCTTCGGGGGAGTTCATCTGTCATCCATTCAAATCAAGCGATTCTAAAAATCATTCATGAAGGGCTTAAGCAAACCGGTATACCAATGGAAGCTATACAACTGATCGAAGATACCAACAGGGAGACAGTAGACCAGATGTTAAAGCTAAATGAATATCTTGATGTATTGATTCCACGTGGGGGAGCGCAATTGATTAAAACTGTTGTCCAAAATGCTTCCGTTCCGGTGATTGAAACAGGTGCCGGTAATGTTCATGTCTACATTGATAAAGATGCGGATTTAGAAATGGCAAAACGAATCACTGTGAATGCCAAAACGCAAAGGCCATCGGTTTGTAATGCTGCAGAGACATTATTGGTTCAAAAAGATTGGGCTAAAAAATATCTGGTAGAGCTGCTTGCCGAATTAAAAGCAAAGAATGTGGAACTTAGGGGATGTGAAACATCCCTAAGCATTGTACCTGAAATCAAAAAGGCAACGGAGGAAGATTGGGAAACAGAATATCTAGATTACATTATGGCGGTCAAAGTCGTAAATAATGTTGAAGAAGCAATAGCTCATATCAATCGATATGGCACAAAACATTCGGAAACGATCGTGACCAATAACACAGAAACTGCTGAGCGATTCCTACAAATGGTGGATGCTGCTGCCGTATATCACAATGCATCAACCCGTTTTACAGATGGGTTTGAATTTGGGTTTGGAGCTGAAATAGGAATTAGTACACAAAAACTACACGCAAGAGGACCGATGGGATTAAAGGCTTTAACCTCTTATAAATATATCGTTTATGGTGATGGTCAAATTCGTTAGGAGGCAAGAAAATGTTTGAAGATAAAAAAATCTGTTTTATTGGTGCAGGTTCAGTGACTGAAGCAATGATCGCCGGTCTAGCCCAAAAGAAATTGATACCTCTTGAAAACATAACGATTTTAAATAGAGAAAATCAGCAACGACTTTTTCAACTAACTAAGAAGTATGGAGTAATTTCTTCTGCTAACAAACAACAATCGATTAGTGAAGCCGATATATTGATTTTGGCTGTCAAACCAAAGGATATTGCAGAGGCTTTGCTTAACATTCGTGAGGCAACTCATCAAAAACAGTTAGTCCTGTCAGTTGTAGCAGGTGTAACGACAGATTACATTAGTGATTTACTTCAACATCATGGGCCTGTCATTCGTGCCATGCCAAATACCTCGGCGATGATTAGTATGTCTGCGACTGCGGTAGCTAAAGGAACCTATGCGAAGGAAGAAGATTTAAAAATTGTGATCTCTGTTTTAGAGTCCATCGGAACGGTATCGATTGTTGATGAAGAGCTACTCGATGCCGTTACCGGATTATTTGGCAGTGGTCCAGCTTATTTTTATTATATGATTGAGGCAATGGAACAAGCGGCTGTAGAACTTGGATTTGAACATCATAAAGCAAGGGAATTATTGATTCAAACATTAATCGGTGCTGGTCATATGTTATTGGAAACCAAAATAGACCCTACAATTTTAAGGGAAAAGGTAACAAGTCCCGGGGGAACAACGATGGCAGGATTAAAAATTTTAGAAGAATATCATTTTCAAGAAGCAATCAAAAGCGCGATTAAACAAGCAACAAAACGCTCAAAGGAGTTGGGAGCCATCTATTCCGAGTCTTATAAATAATGATCTACCCACCGAAAGATTAGATTAATTGCTTGATCTTGATATGGTTCATATAAAGGGCAATGGCCGCCATCTATTATTTCCGCGTAAGCCTTATCTTGCAAAGGAATGGCATCAACAAAAGATTTTATCATCTTTGGATCGATGATAGGGTCTTTTTTTCCACATAAACAAAATGTTGGTTGTGTGATATTAGCCACTTTTACCATTGCCTGATTCCCATGATGTAATAATTCCGTAAGCCAACGGGGTGTATAAAGCTTGTTCGCTAACGGGTCATTTAACATTTGCATAGACCCCTTTGGTAATATGGGATCCAACCAGCTAATTTTTTTCAGATGGATGTACCATCTAAATGGGTTAACTGTTAAATCAGGGGTTAACCAAGAAAATAATTCAATGATCATGTTTATTGATTTTGGTAGTGGTTTCTTAAGAGCTATAGCAGGTGAAGATAAGATGATTCCATTGATATGATTCGAATATTCTTGAACATAACGAATCACAATAAGGCCACCTAAACTATGCCCTAATAAAAATAAAGGGGTTTTTTGGAAATCAATTTTTACTAATTTAATTAAGAGATCTAAATCCTCTAGATATTCCGTAAAACAAGAAATGTGGCCGCGAGGTCCTTCAGACTGGCCAAACCCTCGAAGATCAGGTGCAATGAAAGCGATCTGGTTTTGTAAAGCTTTCATTGCAACATGGGAGAATGCCCCAGAATGTTCACCAGCGCCATGAACTAAAATAACAAGCGCTTTAGGTTGATCTGGGATCCAATACCGAAGATATAATTTTGTTCTTTGTGCTCCTAGATAATATGTGTCATATGATTGAAACTTCATGTTCTTAGCCTCTTTATCTGATGCGTTTACCCTTGCCAATACTTTATATAGTATTTACATACAGGCCTCGCTTATACCATTATCAATGAAAGAATTGAGCAAAATAATTTTAATTTTATTCTAGGAAAAACTACTTAAATTTACAAATAATAGATTTATAAATATTCTTATTATTATCATTTTTAATAAGTGAGCGAGAATTTATGAGGAAATAGCGCATTAATCAGGTTAGATCGCCAATAAAGGCAAATACAGGGATTTTTGTATTTATATATAATGATGGCAACAAGAAAGAAGGGGCAGATAAATGAAAAAGGTAGTTTTAGGGATTATTTTATCCTTACTACTTTTTAGTGCATTGCAGATTAGCCAATTTTCGGACAAACAGTATACAACTTTAGAGACTTCAATCTATGAATCTACTGATTTGCCGTATCAGCATTAGTTTTAAGTTAGAAAAAATTCCAATATTAAGAATAAATTGCTTTTTTATTAAAATAAGTGAGGTGCGATTCAATGAAGAAAAATTTTTGGAGTATATTATTTTTAATTTCTTTAGTATTTACATTTGTTGGGAATGGATTAGCAGCTGTACCTGATGAAGGACCATTTCATTGGAAGAAGTCTACCAACGGGAATACACTTTCTTGGTGGTCGGCATATACTGGTTTAGGGGCGGTTGCATATGATTTAGTACAAGACGAAGAATACTTTTTTAGAAATTCAACAAATAAGATAGAATTAAGTTATCATCAAGCTTTAGTATTTTATACTCCACCTTCTTATGCTTATGATGTAGAATTAAAGACTTCAAATACTTATTATGATAGCAATGGTAATCAAATAGGAGTTGTTGGTTCTTCATCTTGGGGGAATTACAAATATCAATATATTTTTGATTCGGATAAATCCTTCATTGGAGGAGGTAACTATACTTCATTCTATTTAAGTCAGAGTTTAACTCCTAAAGTAAAAAATAGTACTTCTGCATGGGGTTACGCTGAAGGAGGGGTTACATTTCTAGATTCTAATGATATTACTTATGATATTAGATAAGAGGGGGTTATTACATGAATAGAAAAGTATCTTTATTAGTTTCTTTATTATTTGTATTTACAACGTCTTTTGTATTATTGACATATGTTAATGCAAATGAATATTCTTTTAATAAAACAAATGAAAAACAGAATTTAAAGGAAATTGTAAATGAATCCCTAATGAAGGCTGAACAAATTAAGGCAGATAAAAATGAAGAAAAGAAATGGGTAATAAGAGTATTAGTTCAAGCTAAAATGCAAAATAAAAATATTACTGATCAAGAGGTATTGAAAGAAGCAAAAAAAGTAATGCTAGAAAGAAAAAAATGGTTTGAAGTAGCTGAGAAAGTATATGGAATTAAAGTATCTGATGAAGAATTAAGAAACTATATCTCTATAGAGCTGGAGAAAAATAAAGATTTACCAATTGTAACTGAGGTTTCGCAAGGTTTAGGTATTAATATAGAAGAATTCTTTTATAATTTTGAAGCAGATAACTTTAAGAAGAACCTCATATGGAATAAATTAAAACCGATTTTAGAGAAAAAATACCCTATGTTAGAAAATGAAAAAGATCATCTATTAGAATACAATAATAGATTAGTGAACCTATTTAATTCTGAAGTTGAAGTGTATGTTGCGCAATAATAATTGACTGACTTTGGACTAGAAATACATTTCTTTAATTTGCTTGATATATTGCTAGACTAAAAAAGAGGGGAAAGGGGCTGTCCAAAAAGTCAGGTAACTGGCTTTAGGAATCCCCCTCATTTTCTAAAAAAACTACACATAAAAATCGTTCAATCCTGTAAAATGAAGTTACCACAACAACATTACAGAAAGAACGATTTTTTATGAGCAAGCAAACGATTACTACAGAAAATTATAACACTCAAATGACACTTCTTCCAGAGATTGGAGAAAAAAAGACTAGAAGGGGGAACAACTATTGAAGAAATTTGCAATAATCTCATTAATAAGCATAATTATTATGACTTTAAGTACAGGTTGTCAATCGAATACAGATAAACAAATACCGATCAAGATGAAGAGTCAAGAAGAGCAAATGCAAATTCAAAACAACTATACCTATGATGACTATAAACACGTTTATGAAGAGGTTCTATTGGAAACTGAAAAATTTGATATAAAAGATGCTAAATTAAAAAAATGGGTGATTAGAACACTCATTCAAGAAAAATTAAACTATGAAACTGACCTAACTCAAGAACAAGTTCTGCAATTGTCCAAAGAGAAAATGAATAAAGAAAAAGCTTGGAAAGAAATTGCTGCGAAAGAGTATGGTATAAAACTAAAAGACAATGAAATTGATCAATATATTAAAGATAGTCTTGATACAGTTGATGTACCAAAACAGATGAAGGCTTATGCCGATGTATTAGGACTATCTATTGAAGATTTAAATTATCGTTACGATAGAGATCTATATGAAAAGAATTTAATTTGGGAAAAATTAATTCCAAAGTTAGAAGAGAAATATTCTACCAATGATATGAAGGTTCTTCTTCAAAAGTATAATGAAGAAGTTGATAATACTGTTAAATCAATTGGTCCTTTAGTTGAATAAAGAAAATTAATAACATAAAAAAGGAAAGATATCGCTTTTTCTCCTTTTTCACTGCTTATAGTGGTGTTATTTCACATGTTAAAAACTATGCAATACCTACGAAAGAATTAAACAACATAAATAGTGAAAATGTAAAAGTTATCCTGTTTGACGACTCAGGTAATCAAAGAGTTATAAAAGAATCATTGAAAAAATAACACTTTGCAGAAATCGAAGTGTTATTTTTGTAGCTTCTTTACAAACTGATCAACTTCTTCTTGAACATATTGTATAAAAATTTCATTTCCCTGTAACCCAAAGATAAAAATAGCTTTGTTCATATACGCAATTGCTTCATCGTTTTTGTGTACATGGAACAAATTATACCCTTTTTGATAATAAAATTCACCTAGAAGATAGAGGGACTCATTTTTTAAACAGGCTTTTATTCCTTTTTCACAATATTTTAGTGATTCACGGTATGAACCGATCTTGGTTAAAGATTTTGCTAAGTTGTACATTAAACGAACTTTTAATAATTGATCATGTAGGAATGGAAGGTGTTTTAAATGTTCAATTCCTTTTTGATAGAAAGACATTGCCTCTATGTGATCTCCAAGTTCACTGTGAATAATCCCGATGCTATTTAGAATTTCTACTTCACGTTCGGAATAAAATTCCTTATTTTTAGCAGTGAGTAGAAGAGAATCGTGCAACAAATTGAGGGCTTTTTCAGAATCACTTTCTAAATAGAAAGTCGCAATACCATGATGCCACATCAGAAATTGTTTGTTTATACTAGACTGAAACAAAGGATGACCCTGTACTTCAAGAACAGTATTCATCACTTCTAGATAATCTCTATTTCGTATAGCTTTACGAATTTGTGACATGACTTCCTTTACATAATCTTCACGAGAACTTTTCGCCATGTCAAAAAAATAGTTGACATCAACCCCTAAGCGTTCTGAGATGTAATAGATGGTTTCAGCGGAGGGAATAGCTTGACCTTTTTCAATTTTACTAATTTGTGCTTGTGTACAAATCCCTTTAGCTAATTCAGCTTGAGATAGGCCTAGAGAGGTACGTAATTGGCTAATCCCCTTCCCTAATCTTTCAATCGAGAAACTTATCATAATCACCCCAAAATTAGTGACTTTTAAGTCTATTATAGGAAAAACTACTTAAATTTACAAATAATAGATTTATAAATATTCTTATTATTATCATTTTTAATAAGTGAGCGAGAATTTATGAGGAAATAGCGCATTAATCAGGTTAGATCGCCAATAAAGGCAAATACAGGAATTTTTGTATTTATATATAATGATGGCAACAAAAAAGGAGGTGCAGATAAATGAAAAAGGTAGTTTATGGGATAATTTTATCTTTACTACTTTTTAGTGCAACTCAGATTAGTCAAATTTCGAACAAGCAGTATACAGCTATAGAGACTTCAATCTATGAATCTACTGATTTGCCGTATCAGCATTAGATTTTATTTATAATAAAATATTTTAGCGATAAAAAGGTCAGTACAATTTTATTTTTATTTTGTTTGTAAAAATAACAACTTTAATTAATGAAAGAAGGTAGACTATAATGTACAGAAAATCTTTAATATTTATGAGCATTTTTCTTATGTTGTTCGTTGTTTTTTCTGAGATCACTTTTGCAGGCAACACAATTGTTAATGAAACTACTTCCAAAATTACCCTATCCCCAGAGGAAGAAAAATTACTGGATAAAAATTTTAAAAAATTGGGTATTGATAGTAAAACACGAAAGAATCTTATTAATAAATATAAAAACGGAGAATTGATTGACGCCATGAATCCAGAAGTATTAGCAAAGCTTCCAGAAAATGCTTTATCAGTCAGTCTTAAGAATCCATTAAAGAAAATTACATTCCCAGATGGTTCCGTTCTAAAATTAGAAGTTAAAGTACTAAAAAAAAACTGAAATGAAACTTGAAAAGGAATTAAAAGGAGACGTTAGTTCTCAATTTTATAGTAGTTGTGGTTCAGGATATTGTAGTTATTATGAAGTTCTTATTGATGGGACGAGTGGAGTACAATCTGCTGAATTCTATGCAGACTTCACTTTTGTTCAAGGTGGCGCAGATTATATTTCAAAAGTCTATGATGATAGAGTAATGGTTATAGGAGGTACTTATCAAAATAAAAGTCTTTCAATTATGAGACAGAAAGAAGATTTATATTATAATCGTCCTGCTTATGCAGCATTGACTTGGGATACAATTTCAGTTGGATGTGGTTGTTCTTCTTATCTTAAGTTATTTGTAGAAGATGACAATTATTATTCTGATGGTTCAATGTAATATATTGTAAACAGAAAAGAATTAAAATTTTTGACATTAAAGAATTGGATTTTTCCATATATCCAATTCTTTAGTGCTTTTGGAGTTTAACGTCTATCTACAATGAGATAAAGTATAATTAAGTTAAAAAACAATCTACATACATATAAGAGGGGTGAAATTTATGTTCGATTTAGGATCACCATCTGTTATTCTTATTTTGTCTAATTTAGTAATAGTCTATTTACTAATAAAATTAATCAAAAAAAAATAAATATGCCCTGACATATTACGGTATTCTTATTCTTTCTTTTTCCGATATAATATTTCCATAGGATGTAACCACTTACTTTCTTTGGCGGGAAAATGAGTGGTTACACAATGGGAATACACTTTTTTGGTGGACGGCATATACTGGTTTTAGGGGCACAAGGCGAAGAATACTTTTTTCAACAAATTGAATCAATTTCATAATTATGAGCCTTACAGGCTCAAGGCTTTTAAAAGCCAAAAAAGGAGTATCTCCCAAAATGTCGAATGAGTAAGTAACTACACCAACTCCAAGACTTAAGGAAGACTCCCTATGCCTATTATAAGACAAAAAGGCCTGTTTTAAAGATAAAAATAGCTTTGTTCATATATATCGCTCACGTCAGGGAAAAAATTATTTTTATTGGTTAAATAAGGTTTTATATATGTTATAATAGGGTCACTAATGATCAGTTTTGGACTGTTGGTTTTTAGGTTAGGGTGGAACTACTTACACCATAATTGCTAGGCCGATTCATCGGCCTTAAATTGTTCCTAGACTGGAGTGTTAGAGCACTCCAGCCATTTTATTTTATGAAAAAACAAAAAGTATATGCTTTTCTCTGCTTATATTATATCAAAAGACGACTCCTAGTAAACCTCTAATTTCTAGTTTAAATAAGGGTTCCATTCATGTAATGAATTAAATTGAGGTTTGAAAAAGAAAAGCGCCTCCTGTATGCTATTGTATAAAAGTTTCTTTCGCTTGTAATTCAAAGATAAAAACGACTGAGAAGGGAAATGGAAATACAAGGGATGAAACTTGGTTTCCATCATCCCCTTGTCCTTGCATTAATCCAAAAGATTGATCGGCTTCATACGAAAATCGTCAAGATCTAACTCCAAAAGGTCTATCAACAAAAGAAAAACAAAGATTTCCCTATCCTTGAAATATCTCATCAATACGTATGATTTGATCTTGGCCACATGCAGGACAAGAGGTAATATGGATGCATTGGTGGTTTTGTTCATCATCGGGATAGCCGTTTATCAATCTTAATTCATTAATTTCTCTATAGGGTGAATATGGACCCCAAAGCTGGTCAATTCGACCAAAATCATCTAATTGATGATGACAATGGGGACAGGTTGCTTCTAATGACATTAACCCATTACAAACTGGACAAATATACGACATCGTGACCCCTCCACATCATGAATTCCAAAAACCTAACCAATAGGTATAGACGATATAACTAACCATTAGAATAAAAGCAAAGATCGCACCAACAATCGCGTCAATATGGCTACCCACTGGAACACGGCTAAAAAGAATACTTAGTGGAAGAATGATCGTTAATACCAATAAGAGAAGCGTGTAAAGTGTATTGATCAATGTTCTCATTCAAGAAGTCCCCCTATCATCATCATATATCTCTTATTTTGTGTAATGGGGAATAAAGTATACAAGAGAAAAATACTTTCTATTACAAATAAAGAAAACTTGGCTTATACCAAATCTTTGATGCAGGCAGAAGCCTAAGTTGCATTTATACTTGGAACTTAAAATTTTTAGCAACGTCGAGTTACCTCTTGCTAAAATTTATACCTTCCTAACGTATAAAAAAGGCCGTTTTTTAAACGACCTTTTTTTCTTACCTCTCAAAAGATTAGTGTTTACTACTGCTATGAACTGGTTGTACTCTTTCATCAGGGTTAATATAGTGTTTGGCATTATTGACAGCTGTAGGTGCCTCACCAAATCCTGAAGCAATCAATTTAATTTTTCCTTCATATGTAGCAATATCTCCAGCAGCATAAATTCCATCGATATTTGTCTTCATTGTTGAGTCTACAACGATTCCTCCGTTTTTAATTTCTAATCCCCATTCCGCAATTGGTCCTAATGAGGAAACAAAACCAAAGTTAACAATTAAATCGTCAACCTCAATCACTTGCTCATCTCCACCTTTAGGATTTGCAATGGTTACTTTTTCAATGACGTTGTCACCTTCTAATTTTGTGATAACACGAGGAACGATAACGTTTACTTTAGAATCGTACAATCTTTCTACACTATGCTCATGTGCACGGAATTTATCCCTACGGTGAATAATCGTTACTTCTTTAGCGATGTTTTCAAGCATAAGTGCCCAGTCGACTGCAGAGTCCCCACCACCAAATAGAAGTACCTTACGATCTTTAAATATATTTAAGTCGCTAACAAAATAATGTAAGTTTTTCTTTTCATACTTTTCAGCGCCTTCAAGTTCAAGCTTACGTGGTTCGAAAGCACCAATACCTGCAGTAATAATGATGGCCTTAGATAAATGAGTACCTTTATCTGTAGTTAAAACAAAGTTACCATCGCTATTTTTTTCAACGTTAACCACTTTTTCTTCTAAACAAATGGTTGGCTCAAATTGTGAAACTTGTTCTTCTAAGCGCTTAACTAAGTCAGCAGCAAGTACTTTTGGAAATCCAGCTACATCATAAATATATTTTTCGGGATATAACGCAGCTAGTTGTCCGCCAAGTTGAGGCATGCTTTCAATTAACTTAACACTTGCTCCCCTCATCCCTGCATAAAATGTGGCAAATAAGCCAGCAGGCCCTCCGCCTATTACAGTGATTTCGTAAACCTTTTCATCATGTAACATGATTTTTCCCCACCTTTGCATGATTTTTACACATCCCCTAGTCAATTATAAACTGGAAAAGATGGTTTTTAAAGAAGTTTTTGTGAGAACAATTGCAAAATTCCAAATTAACTTTATTTGACACGCTGGATTAGAGTGAATACAATAAAAATACGTTAAGAAAAAGTTAATTGTAAAGACCTAAAGTATAATGAAATAGGAACTTATTCCTATTGAGGGAGGAGTACCTGATGAGGCTTTCTTCACGTGGTCATTATGGACTTCGAGCAATGGTATATTTAGCAAAATCAGGACTTACAAAGCCTATCCCATTGCGTCAAATCGCAAAAGATGAACATATACCTGAACCTTTTTTAGAGCAAATTTTTGTTGATTTAAGAAAAGCTGGCTTAGTCAAAAGTGTTCGTGGTGCAAAAGGTGGTTATCGTTTAGCCAATGAACCTGAAAAAGTGATTGTAGGTGATATCGTCCGTGTTCTTGAAGGTTCAATGAATATTATTGATTGTCTTGAAGATGAAGACGGAAATTGCTGTAACAAGACAGAAGACTGTTCAACAAAGATGGTTTGGGAAAAAGTTAGAGAATCGATGGCTAGTGTATTAGATGCACTTAATTTGGCTGATTTAACAATAGGAGGTAAAGCGATGATTGATTCGCTTTAGCTCTTTTTTATTGGTTAGGATTTTATGATGGGTTCTCAAAAGTAGTCAGAATGCGCTTCGAAGGAGGGATCGTCACTTTTATGGGATTATTTATACTTTAAATTTAACAAATAGCATGGTATGATATTCATATATTAACACTGTTTTTATAGTGAAAAATATAACAATATTAAATTATGTTGTCTTAATTTGTGAAATGATGTACAATCCAAAACATAACAGGTACGTTCCACTTTAAAAAGCAAGGAATTGGGGAACGCTAAAACACATAAAGAAAAGAAAAAGATTATATGATGGGGATGTGAGTGTATGACACCAAAGATTCTAATACTCGGTGCCGGTTACGGCGGGCTAACCACTGCATTACGTTTACAAAAGGAATTACATTATAATGAAGCCGATATTACCCTAGTGAATAAACATGATTACCACTATATTACGACGCATTTACACCAACCAGCTGCAGGAACTGTTGATCCTCGCAGGATTAAAATTGATTTAGAGGAGTTAATTGATAAAGACAGGATTAACTTTATTAAAGCAGAAGTTGTAGCGATTGATATTCAGAATGAACGAAAGGTTACACTGGATAATGGGCAAGGATTAACTTATGACATCTTGGTTATTGCTTTAGGAAGCGAAGTTGAAACCTTTGGAATTGAGGGGCTAAAAGAACATGCCTTTACCATTCGTAGTATTAATTCGGTGCAACTAATCAGGAAACATATTGAATATATGTTTGCGAAGTATAAAAATGAGCCAGAACATCCTGAATATCTTACCTTTATCGTTGGAGGTGCAGGATTTACAGGTATTGAATTTGTTGGAGAATTGGCTGACCGTATTCCAGAACTCTGTGAACAATTTGAAGTGAATCCCAAAAAGGTTAGAATTATTAATATTGAAGCTGCTCCAAGTGCATTGCCAGGTTTTGATCCTCAGTTAGTGGATTATGCGATTGAAGTTTTAAAGAACAAAGGGGTAGAATTTAAAATCAATACACCTATTAAAGCATGCACAGAGGAAGGCGTCACACTGGCTGATGGGGAAGAAATAAAGGCGGGTACGGTAGTTTGGACTGGTGGAGTTAGAGGTAATAAATTGATTGAAACGTTAGGTATTGAAACCATGAGAGCGCGCGTAAAAGTAGACGAGTTTCTGCGAGCACCTGGTTATCAAGATGTATTTATTATCGGCGATAATTCAATTGTCTTTAATGAAGAAGGCAGACCTTATCCACCAACAGCCCAAATTGCTGTTCAACAAGGAGAACATCTAGCAAAACAAATTACTTCTTATGTCCGAAATGGTAAAATGGACTTAAAACCGTTTAAGTTTAATCTCCGTGGAACCGTAGCTTCCCTAGGGAAAGGAGAAGCAATCGGAAAAGTAGGAAATCGCAAAATGACTGGTTATACAGCTTTAATAATGAAACAACTCATTGATAACCGATATCTATACTCAATAGGTGGGTTACCATTAGTCATCAAAAAAGGCAAACTGTTAGGCTAAAATGAAATAAACAAATCTTCATTTATCCATGAGAGTCGTTAGTAAAACGGCTCTTTATTTTTTTTATTATTTCCATATGATATGCTAAAAAATGAGGTGAAACGAACATGAGAAAACAAGATGTGTGGCTAGGAGTTGGGGGTCTTGTTTTAAAGGAAGGGAAAGTATTAGCTGTTAAAAAATCATATAGCAAAACCAAAGGGCTATGGACTTTTCCAGGAGGTTTTGTCGGCCCAAATGAAACGATGGATGAGGCGGTTATAAGGGAAATTAAAGAGGAAACGTCTATTGATGCCAAAATTTTAGGAATCGTTGGTGGGAGAACTGGTGTATTAAAAACAGGTGTTAGCGATCATTTAATTCTGTTTTATCTTGAATATTTAGGTGGAGATCCTAAGCCAAGACTTGGTGAAATTGAAGAGGCTATTTTTCTGCCGATTGAAGAACTTATTAAAGATCCTAACACGACAGAATTTATGGCCAACTTTCTAAAAACGTTTCAAGTGAATAGGCATCGGCTAGAAATTTTACCCTTTCAAACCTTTAGGGACTATGGTTACAACAGTTATAAAATCTTTAAATAATTACTTTAACAGTTTGATGTTTTCGCTTACATGAAGGAAATTGGACAAATAAGCGATAAAATAAAGCTTTATAATTTTCTGAATTATTGATATATTTTTAGTAATCTATCTGAACGGAGGCGATGGGTATGAAAGGTTATAGCGATCATATCTGTGAATACTGTGAAGGGCAAGGTTACTACGATCTCTTAGAAGGTGGCTCTGAAACTTGTCCAGCATGTGAAGGAACTGGTAAACAAGGAGAAGAGGAAGTAGCATAAGTGATCCACTACAATATAAAACGGAAAATTATGAAGGGGTGTGAATCAACAACGATTCTCACCCTTTATTTTTATCATTTTTAATTTTGTGGGTTATTCCTATATCGTATCTAACATTTCGGATACAGTTTCTTTACGAATACATGTAAACATCGGAACATCACGAAGCGTATAACGGCTTGCCTCTGATTCCCTTAGTTCTTGAACTAAATTGGAGAAGTCTTGAACATGGTCTGACTCAAAAGCAACAACAAATTCCTGATCATCAATACCAAAAGAGTATGTTGTATTTAATTTAACAGACGGATATTTCATTCCTACCTTAATATGTTCATCCATCATTCCCTGTCTTGTCGCAAAGGTTAGGTGATACCAATCTCTTGTTTTAATAAAGGGGTAAACAAATAAATATTTACCTTGTCCAGGCACGATATGAGCTCTTGAATTTTGATGTTCTGGATTGGCTTTATCGACATAGATGCTTCTCTTTGTTAGGGACAAATAAGAATAAGCAATGGTAAGGTATTGTCCTAGACCTGTATGTAATAATTTTGTAGTCATTTCCTGAAATAAATCTAATTGATAGGAGATTCTCCAAAGCAAAAAGTCTGCATCCCCTCGAAGTCCAACTAAAGAATATGTCAGTACCATCATCTCAGGATGATGATTATACTCCTCTACAACATTCCGAAATTCTTCTTTACGTTTTTGTTGTTCTTCTATTGGCAAACGTCGAAAGGCTGGGTCTAGTTTAAAAAAAATAAAACTAACAAATTGGGTGGGTAATGTTTGTTGCATAAATGATTCCTCCTTTTTTAATTGCTATTTTTATTGTAGACAATATTGAACCATTTAACAATATATTTACTTTTTTTATAGTGTTTTATTTACTTTCTTTCCTATTTTTTCATCAAACAAGTATAAAAAATTTTTTTCTAGGAAAAGATGAGACTAGGAGAGGAGGTAGATAACAAAATGTCTACCTATATAAATCGACGAGTAAAAATAGCATTACTGCTGTTACTCGTCATATCACCCATTGTAACGATGGGATTGATGTTTGGTGAAAATGAAGCAAAACAAATTAATGTGTTAGAATTAAATCAACAAGAACAACTAGCAAAAATGGAAGCAATTACAACTGATATAGATGAAATCAGACAATTACAAATCGAAAATCGAAAAAACCAAATAAGTACAATTAATCAAAATGAAACTCGTTCAATATCAGTTATAAGATCTAAACAAGCTGTCATGGTTTCAAAAATGGAAAAACAGTATGAGAAAATTACTGTTGTTGCGACTGGCTACACAGCGGGTGTAGAATCAACAGGAAAAGATATTTCCCATCCTGAATATGGAATTACTTACTCTGGTGTTAAAGTAAGAAGAAATCCAGAGGGGATTTCAACCATTGCCGCAGATTTAAAAGTGTTTCCATTAGGAACAATTCTATATATTGATGGATATGGTTACGGAATCGTAGCAGATAAAGGTTCTGCAATAAAAGGAAACCGGATTGATTTATATTTTGAAACCGTTCAAGATGTTTATGATCAATGGGGCAAAAAACGAGTCGATGTATATGTGATCAAACGTGGTAATGGAAAAGTCACGGAAAAAGTATTAGAACAGTACGACCGTGTCGCAATGGTTAATGCTGAACTGTAAGAAGTAAGGAATCTCCTTGCTTCTTTTTTTGTTTTATAGGCTATTTATACACTTCTCTGCTTATCATGGCTCAGGTTCCTTTGATATGATCATATTACTACATTAAAGATATAGTCAAAATTGAGCTTGGAGTGTGAATGAAATGCAACGCAAATATCCAGAGGAATACTATCAATTTTTTAAAAAATTCAATGAAGGCGAATATTACGAATGCCATGATCTTCTTGAAGAGATTTGGATGATAGACAAACAGAATAAATTTTTACAGGGAATGTTACAAGTAGCTGTTGCCATTTATCATTTTCAAACAGGTAATATCTCCGGCTCTCGACTACTTTTTCATTCTGCCTATAAATATTTACAACCTTATCGTCCTAAATACTGGGATCTAGATTTAGAACCAGTCATTGCCTACATTAAAAAAGCATTAACTTATTTACCAGAAGAGAAACGCATCACGATTGAGGAAGTGAAAAAAATCAATTTCCCTCTTGTAAAATTACACTTAGACGAAGAGGAGTGAAAACTTAGATAATCGAAATAATTTATTTTTCATTGCAAACGAGGTATAATGGGCAACAGTAGGGTTTAAAAATAAAAATTTTGGGGGTGCTGAAATGAAAATTGAATTCTTAAATCAACCAGTTACATCGATTCAAACAGATCTTCTTGTATTAGGACATTATAGTGAAAATACGAAGCCACAAGGTAAATTGGCTGATGTGGATCAAGCACTAGATGGAGCTATTTCTGATCTCATTCAACAAGGAGAAATTACTGGAAAGGCTAAAGAAACAACAATGATACATACCTTTGGTAAAATTTCTGCAAAACGGATTTTGGTCATTGGTTTGGGTGAGAAAGATGCGTTTGACCAAGATATGGTTCGCGAAATTGCTGCCGTAGCTGTAAAAACAGCGATTAAAGTCAAAGCTAAAAAAGTAGCCTCTTGCCCATTTGGAATCAAGCATCCAAATATACATGAGCATCATGTGACACATTCATTTGCAGAAGGAGCTCATCTTGCTCATTATCGTTTTGATGGATATAGTTCAAAAAAGGAAGAGCAACATCAGGTTGAACTGATTCAACTGATCGCTGAAGAAGTTTCTGATGAACTTAAATATGGGATTGAATGTGGAACAGCTTACGCATTAGGAACAAATTTAGCTAGGGATCTTGTTAATACACCTGGCAATATGATGACTCCAACCCATATGGCTGAAAAAGCGATTGAAATTGCCCGCCGCTATGGGATGGAATATGAAATCCTTGAGCGTGATGAAATGGAGCGTTTAGGTATGGGTGGTTTATTAGCCGTGGCTCAAGGCTCAGAACAACCACCAAAGATGATCGTATTGAAATATCGTGGTAGGGAACAATGGGATGATGTTCTTGGTTTTGTTGGTAAAGGACTTACTTTTGATACGGGGGGCATCTCATTAAAACCAGGAGCCAATATGGATGAAATGAAAATGGATATGGGTGGTGGCGCTGCTGTTCTTGGAGCGATGGAAGCGATTGGCCGTTTAAGACCAAAAGTTAATGTTGTTGCGGTTATTCCTTCAACAGAAAATATGCCTTCTGGAAAAGCTTATAAGCCCGGTGATGTCATTAAGACAATGAGTGGAAAAACGATTGAAGTGCTAAATACAGATGCAGAAGGTCGTTTGATCCTATCTGATGGAATCACATATGCGAAACACTTAGGTGCTTCACGAATTATCGATTTGGCAACTTTAACAGGTGCGGTCTTAATTGCTCTAGGCGATGTAACCACTGCCGCAATGACGAATAATGAAGAATTTTTAGCGGACTTTATGAAATCGGCGAAAAAGGCAGGAGAAAAAGTTTGGCAATTACCTACCTTTGATGAATATAAGGAACAAATTAAGAGCCAAATTGCTGATTTGAAAAATACGGGTGGCCGTTTAGCCGGAAGTATCACCGCTGCATTGTTTGTCGGAGCATTTGCAGAAGAGACGCCATGGATTCATCTTGATATTGCTGGAACTGCATGGTCGAATAAAGAAACCGCCACAACGCAAAAAGGTGGAACAGGTGTGATGGTGCGTTCTTTAGTCCAAATCGCAAAACATTATGGTAAATATGGAATGAGATAAATTTGAATTTTATAACATGCTCCGTCGTACATGTCTTTCTTTGAATCAAGTTACTCAGGCTATAAATGGATAAATGAAAAAACTTCTTTACTGGAACACTTTTTGTCGTTAAACTATATACTATAAAATAGTAGACGAATGGATTAAGTTTTAGAATTTTAGTAGAGAACAGCTTGATGAGAATGAGAAGAGCGGAGGAGAGAAAATGAATCATGAACGGGGTAGTTTTACGTCAAAAAT
The DNA here is from genome assembly GCF_001748485.2 of Tepidibacillus sp. HK-1. Lineage (NCBI taxonomy): Bacteria > Bacillati > Bacillota > Bacilli > Caryophanales > Bacillaceae > Tepidibacillus > Tepidibacillus sp. HK-1. The sequence goes on from NZ_BDGM02000002.1 coordinate 157,712, forward strand.
AGGATTTCTGCTGGCTGCTGTAGGTGCTGCTGCTGGATTGGGGAATATATGGAAATTCCCCTATATGGCAGGGCAATACGGAGGGTCAGCTTTTTTGCTTGTTTATTTAATCAGTGTTGTTATTTTGGGAATTCCATTATTATTAGCTGAAATTTCATTAGGCAAAGAAACGAGAACTGGCATTGTTGGGGCATTTGAGGCGTTTTCTAAAAAGAAGCGTTGGAAGGGTGTCGGCTATTTAGGTGTCTTTACTTCCATTGTTGTATTAGGTTTTTACACCATGGTTGGTGGATGGTCGATTTTTTACATGTTCGCTGCGATTAAGGGTGATTTTACAGGGTTGACTCCAGATCAATTTGGCCAATATTTTGGTTCCTTTATTTCACAATCCTTTCAGCCCATTATCTTTCAAATCATCTTTTTACTCCTAACTGTATTCATTGCGGTAAGAGGAGTAGAAAAGGGAATAGAAAAATCTAATAAGATATTAATGCCGTTATTAACACTATTATTAGTGATTCTCATGTTCCGCAGTTTAACTTTACCTGGAGCAACGAAAGGTTTAGATTTCTTATTTAACTTTGATTTATCTAAGTTGACACCTTTAATGATCTTAGCAGCATTGGGTCAGGCATTTTTCTCTTTGAGTTTAGGAATGGGGGGAATGCTTACCTATGGAAGTTATTTGCCTAAAGAAATGCCAATTAAGAAAACAGTCGTACAAATTGCACTTTACGATACGATTTTTTCATTATTGATCAGCCTAGTTATTTTTCCAGCGATCTTTTCCTTTAATTTTGAACCGGCAGCTGGGCCACCCCTTGTATTCATTACCTTACCAGCCATTTTTACGAAGATTCCATTTGGAACGTTTTTTGCTACTTTATTCTTTGCATTGGTCACTGTGGCAGCATTAACTTCAGCAATTAATATCCTTGAGATTGCTTTAGCTACATTTGTCGATCGGAAAGGATATAGTCGAATCAAGAGTGGAGCCATCTTAAGTATTCTTATTTTAATCTTTGGTATTCCAAGCTCCTTATCTTTTGGAGCATTAGGTCAAGTAAAGCTATTTGGTCTATCCATCTTTGAATTGATGGATTTCTTCGCCTCAAATATTTCGTTGCCTCTTGGTGGAATTCTTCTAGCGCTTTATGTGGGCTTTGTCTGGGGAATGAAGAAGGCAATGGCAAGTGTTGGTTTTACACCACAAGACAAACTTGCAAAAGCTTGGGGAATTTCTCTTCAATATATTGCTCCAATTATCGTGTTCTTTGTTTTGCTTCAAGTCACTGGGGTTTTTAAAGCACTGGGTATATATTAGATGAATTAACTGTTCAAAGCTGGGATAGATGCCCCGGCTTTTTTTTATACAAATTTTTTAAAAAAAATGATTGCAAAGAGATAATGTCAAACTTAAAATATATCTATATTACTATATATTAAAATTCATATATTTTAATATACTTCATTGGGGGAGAAAAAATGAGTTTGTCAATGTTTGGTGAGGATTTATTATTATTAGCCTTTACCTTCCTTTTTCTTGGTAGTGTAGGGGTTATTTTTTGGAGCAAAAAACAACAATTTGCAAGATGGATCACTCTTTTTACTGGTGGTTTAGGCAGTTTATTTGCATTATTAAGTTCGTTGTGGGTTTTAACGACACAACGTTCAATTTACATAGAAGGTTGGAACATTACTCCGAACCTTAACATGCTCATTCGCATGGATCAGTTATCGGCTATTTTCGTTTTGGTCATTTCACTTATTAGTTTTGTTTCCTTTATCTATGGATTTGGATATACACAAAAATTTATAGGTAAAAAAAGATTGGATTTTATGGGGGCATTGGCAAATAGTTTTGTTTTGATGATGATTGCCGTTGTTACTGCTGATCATTTTATTACTTTTTTAATTGCATGGGAAAGCATGTCGATTTTATCCTATCTACTCGTTGTGACTGAATATGAGTATACCCCTGTTCAAAGGGCAGGTTACGTTTATTTGGTCATGACCCATATTGGGACATTCTTTATTATTCTAGGGTTCTTCTATTTATATCGTTGGACTGGAACTCAACAGATTTCTTTGCTTTATGAACAAGCAAAACAGATCTCGGACTTTTATAAAAATCTGTTATTTTTCCTTTTTATTATTGGTTTTGGAACAAAAGCAGGTATTTTTCCTTTACATGTTTGGCTACCAAGAGCGCATCCAATCGCTCCCTCCCATATCTCAGCCTTGATGTCAGGAATTATGATAAAAACAGCATTATATGGAATTTTGCGCTTTCTTATTCAAGATTTTTCATTTGGAGAGACCTGGTGGGCATGGGTAATAATCATTTTAGGCATCTTATCGGCCATTTATGGAGTTTTATTCGGTGTTGTAGAAAAAGACATCAAACGCTATTTGGCTTATAGCTCTTCTGAAAATATGGGATTAATGTGGATGATACTTGGTGTTTCTATGCTTTTGATTCAGCAGCAAGAATGGGTGTGGGGAATTTTTGCCTTTACAGCGTTACTATTTCATTTACTGAACCATGCTGTTTTTAAGAGTTTATTATTTTTAGGTGCTGGATCAATTGATTATTCCATACATACAAAAAATATGAACCATATGGGTGGCCTCATTCATCGAATGCCTTGGACAAGTATTATGGTTTTAATTGGAGTTATGGGAATGGCTGCAATACCTCCATTTAACGGATTTATCAGTGAATGGATGATGTTGAAAAGCTTCATATATTTGATGTCGAATTCTCAAACTCTTTATGCCTTGGTGGGACTAGTACTTTTAGCGGTTTTAGGGATGGTAGGGGCTTTAACCGTTGCAGGAGTCGTTAATCTATTTGGTCTTTCATTTTTGGGACGCCCCCGTTCTTCACATGCAAATGAAGCACAAGAGGTACCTTTATCAATGAGATGGGCAATGGGCATCTTGGCTAGTTTGATTCTTATATTGGGGCTTGGCTCAAAGTGGATAGGTCAGTGGTTATTTCTTCATGCTCAAAGTTTAATTTTTAATGGTTCTATTATTAGGTCAAAACTGCCTGTTTTAACGCTTAAGGATACAGCACATTCATTTACGATTCAACCTTTGTCTCTTGGTGTTTTGCTATTGATTGGGTTGTTATTGGGATATGGATTGATTCATTTCTTCTTTCATCGTCCAACGGTAAGAATCAGTCCTACTTGGGGATGTGGCATTCAACTTGATGAGAAAATGGAATATACTGCATCTTCCTTTACGCATCCATTTCTACATATTTTTAAAAAGGTAATCCCTTCTAGTCAAATGGTTCAGCAGGGTAGAGAGGGATATTTTCCTCATCACGTTCATTATAAGCTCCTTGTAAAACAAATGCTTGATGTGATGATTTATCGACCTATTTTACAAGGATTATTATGGCTAGCTTCTAAGATCAAAAAGATACAGAATGGAAACATTCAAACCTATTTAACATTTATGTTTGTCACACTGATCTTGTTTTTATTATTCGTGAAATAGGAGGCGAACTAAAATGAACTTATTCGCTGAATTTGTATGGATATTTATCCAATTTGCTCTATTTTTAATCGTTTCGCCTTTTATCCAAGGGATCATTAAAAAAACGAAAGCAAGGCTACAATCTAGAAAAGGGCCATCGATTTGGCAAGGATACTATGATTTAAAGAAGTATTTTCATAAATCTATCGTATTATCTGAGGATGCATCTTGGATCACGAAGATTACACCCTATGTCGTTTTTACTGCTATTGGGTTGAGTTCGATTTTGGTCGTTACTTTTTTCTATTCTCCTACCCGTGGGAAAATTGGTGATATTTTGGTGATCATCTATCTATTTACATTGGCACGCTTTTTCTTAACATTGGTAGGATTGGATGCAGGGAGCTCTTTTGGTGGAATGGGTTCTAGCAGAGAATTAGCAGTTTCAGCATTAGCTGAACCAGCCTTCATTTTAGCTGTTTTTACTTATGTCTATCCGCTTAAAGTTACTTCTTTTGACGAAGTGGTACGACAATTAAACAGTTCAAACATCGAATGGTTAAATCCTACGATTCTCTTTTCATTTTTAGCGTTATTCATCATTCTGCTTACGGAAACAGGTAGGATCCCTGTAGATAATCCGGATACTCATTTAGAGTTAACGATGATTCACGAAGGGATGTTATTAGAGTTTACAGGTAGACACTTGGCACTGATGACTTGGGCACAATGGATCAAACAAATGATTTTATTAAGTATCATTGCTAGTTTCTTCTTTCCATATATTTCATTCAACTACACTTTTCTAGGAATCTTTACTAGTTTCATCATTTATTTTGCCAAAATAATAGGACTTGCTATTCTTCTTGGTGTGGTAGAAACAGCTTTAGCAAAAATGCGCTTTTATCGAATTCCGCGTTTATTGGGGATGTCTATGATTCTTTCTATTTTTGCCTTCTTATCACAGTATGTTATTTAACGAGGTGAGAAACACATGATTACATGGTTATCATTGGGGTTATTAACGAGTACGCTACTGTTATTGGTTATACGCCAATTACATTCAGCTGTATGGTTTCTCGCAATGCAATCTTTATTTATCGCAGGTATAGTCTTTCAAATTGGAATAGAAGATAAAGATTTCCATTTATTTTGGGTTGCTTTATTAACGATAGTGATCAAAGTGGTTGTTATTCCATTTATCTTATCTATTACGGTTTCCAAAGCAAACAATAATAGCAATGCCTGTAGTCGGTTAAGGAGTTTTTATTCTTTTGTTATCGGTATTGCCTTATTAATGGTAGGATCTATTGTGGTTCACCGAATGAATATTCAACAAGATCATTCAAGTTTTGAAACGATTCAATTAGCGATCGATATGTTGTTCTTCGGTGCATATATGATGGTGATCCACCAAAATGCGATGATGCAAGGAATTGGGCTGATGACGATTGAAAATGCCATTTTTCTTAGTTCTATCGCTATAACGAATGGAATTCCTTTTATGATCGAATTAGGCATTTTTTTTGATGTTCTCGTTTCAGTAGTCATTATTGGCATATTTTCCTATCGGATTCACCTCACCTTTTCTAGTATGAATGTTGAGGAACTGCAGAAATTGAAGGGATGATCAACATGTTTTGGGTTTATCTCGTTTTATTACTACCGTTAATAATAGGGATTTTTTCATGGATATCTCCAAATTTAAAGGGAACAGAAAGAATCCATTTTTGGGGTTCGATCCTATTCTTTTTTGTTGGGATACGAATCATCTATCAAGTCTATCAAAAGGGACCTATGATTAGTCAAAACCAATATTTTTATGTGGATGAATTAAGCTCTTGGATTATGATGATGATTGTTGTCATTGGTTTTTTATCTTCCATCTATTCAATAGGCTATATACGTGAGGAGCAAGAAAGACACTCCTTAAATGAAAAACAATATCAAAGGTACTATTTATTTTTTCATTTATTTTTGATGACAATGGTTTTGGCTGTGGTAAGTAATAATTTAGGGATTATGTGGGTGGCAATTGAATTAACAACCCTTGTTTCTGCGTTACTTGTCGCACATGATCGTTCAGGAACATCGTTAGAAGCAGCTTGGAAATACTTAATCATTGGCAGTGTAGGGATTTCCTTTGCTCTGATTGGGGTTATTTTCCTATATGGTGCTGCAGTCAATCAATTAGGTGGAACCGCTAGTGCGCTTCACTGGACTAATTTATATGAAATGGCCAATATCTTAAATCCAAATTATTTAAAATATGCCTTTTTATTTATATTGATTGGTTTTGGTACCAAAGCTGGACTGGCACCTATGCATTTTTGGTTACCTGATGCACATAGTCAGGCTCCAACGCCGATCAGTGCTTTATTATCAGGGGTATTACTCAATACAGCGATTTTTGGCGTATTGCGAGTCTATTCTATTCTTTATCAAGTTTATCATCCTGTTCAATGGTGGTTAATCCTTTTTGGGGTGTTTACTGTTGTTATTTCAGTTCCTTTTCTTTTAATCCAAAAAGATATAAAACGATTACTTGCTTATTCTAGTGTTGAACATATTGGAATTATTTTCTTTGGGTTAGGGATAGCAACACCATTTGCTTGGTATGGTGCAATTCTACATATGTTAAATCATACGTTGATCAAGTCGATGTTATTTTTCTCAGCAGGACATATGGTAGTAAGATATCGTAGCAAATGGATGAATAGAATCAGAGGGGTTTATCACAACTTGCCTATTTCAGGAGTTCTATTTTTAATTGGTATCTTTGCAATTACTGGTTCTCCACCATTTAATGCATTTATTAGTGAATATCATATTTTACTAGGAGGAATTGACTCTGGTTTAGCTCTTTGGACCATTATCGTCTTTTTTAGCATTATCCTAATCTTTGCAGGTATGTTTTATTATGGCAGTCAAATAATCTTAGGTAAAAATCAAGAAGAAAACCTGAATAAACAGATAAGGGAAGAAAATAGATGGATGGTTTATCCTATGCTCATTCTTGGATTTTTAGTTATTTTATTTGGAACTTATATTCCAGCACCTATTGATCAATTTATTCAACGTACGATTAGAATTCTACAAGGGGGAGGATTATCATGATTGATTGGTTAGCAGAATTATCTTCCTATTGGTCAAAGGCAAAGCAAGGAAATGAAATAAGAGAACATTGTTATTATATTGAAATCACCGAATCGGATTTAATCGAAATTGTCAAGGTGATTAAAGAAAATCTATTTGGCCGCTTAATCACCATTGTAGGAACAGATCAACGTTTACGAGATAAAGGTTTTATGATTTATTATGTTTTTGGTATAGACGCAGTACAGGAACATCTTGTTCTAGCTTATCGGGTTGATGAAAAAGAAGAACATTTTCCATCGATTACACCTTATCTTCCTGCAGCAAATTGGTTTGAAAGGGAAATTCAAGATTTATTTGGACTAAAAGCAATAGGTCATCCGAATCCAAGCCCACTTGTACTGCATGGTTTCGATTTAAAAAAAGGCTATCCGTTACGAAAGGATATAGCAAAAGATGCAGCCATCACCTATGCAAATCTTCCGCTACAGTTTACTAAATATGAGAGTGATGATGTTGTTCAAGTTCCTGTAGGCCCTATTCATGCAGGCGTTATTGAACCAGGACATTTTCGTTTTGGGGCGATTGGAGATTCAGTGCTTCACTTGGATGCACAATTATTTTACACCCATCGTGGGATAGAAAAGACGAGTGAAGGATTATCTGTTGAAGAAGCATTACAATTAGCAGAAAGAATTTGTGGAGTAGATGTCATTTCTCATGCAATCTCATTCTCACAAGCAATCGAAAAAATAGGGAAGATTGAAATTCCAAAACGTGCTCAATACTTACGAAGTATTTATCTTGAGTTAGAACGTTTATATAATCATGTAGGTGATGTAGGGAATTTAGGGGCTGGTGTTGGTTTTGCTTTTGCAGTTAGCCAGGGATTAAGAATAAAGGAAGAGCTATTACGTTTAAATGAAAGGTATTTAGGCCATCGTTATCTAAGAGATTTGATTACTATTGGTGGAGTGAAAAAGGATATTTCAAATCAAGCATTGGAACAGATGGTTCATGAGATAGGTTTTCTTTTACAAGACTTTAGAGAAATGGCCGATGTGATGATGAAACATGAAATCGTCCTTAATCGAATGAAGAATACGGGAATTTTACGATTGAAAGAGGCGAATGATTTAGAAACAGTAGGAATTGCTGCAAGAGCCTCAGGAAGAAACCTTGATGTACGCAGAGATTACCCGCATGACATGTATAAGGACATCGATTTTAACGTTCCTATTTATAATGAGGGGGATGTCTTTGCTAGAGCAATGATTAGAGTGGATGAAATCAAAGAAAGCTTTTCTTTAATTAAGCAATGGGTGAAATCTATCCCCGAAGGAGAGATCCAAATAGCGTATGGGGAATTGCCTTCTTACCAATGGGCTATAGGAGTAACTGAATCAGCAAGAGGTGAAAATGTTCACTGGGTTATGGTTGGACCTAACCAAACTATTGAACGTTATCGGATTCGTTCAGCTCCTTATATGAATTGGCCAGCCGTACCTTTAACAGTACCAGGCAATATTATTCCAGATTTCCCACTCATTAATAAAAGTTTTGAGCTTTGTTATGCATGTTGTGACCGTTAAAGAAGGGAGTGATAAAATGGGAATGTTCAAAAAGATTTGGAAAACGGGAAAAGTAACAGAAACAGATGAACATCTTCAGAAGATAAGTCAAGGAGAAAAGCTATCCCTTCATTTACGCCATTTAGATGCTGGTTCTTGTAACGGTTGTGATTTCGAAATTGCACACTTAAGCAATCCGATCTATGATATTCAACAATATGGGTTAGATATTGTCGCTTCACCTAGACATGCGGATGGAGTATTGATCACAGGAAGTGTAACACATAACCTTTATGAAGCGATCAAAAAAACCTATGAAGCAGTTCCTGAGCCTAAAAAAGTAATCGCTGTAGGGGATTGTGCTTGTGGAAAAGGAATAATCGGCAGTAATTATGCTCAATATTCATCTGTAAATGAAGTTCTACCAGTAGATATCGAAATACCAGGTTGTCCTCCGTCACCTAAAAAGATTATTGATACGATTGTAAGAGAAATGTCAAAAAAATCTAAAGTATGATAAAGTAAGGAAAGAAAAGAAAAGCTTGTTTGTGATGTTAGGAGGGAACTTTTTGGATTTAGAATTACAAGAGTTTAAAGCGGAATTTTTTAAAGCTTTAGCACATCCATTAAGAATCCAAATACTAGAATTGCTTCGTGATGGTGATAAATATGTCCATGAACTACAAGAACATATGCAGGTGGATAGTGCCGTAGTATCCCAGCAATTAGCTGTATTGAGAAGGAAGAATATTGTAATTGGTATCAAAGAAGGAAATAAAGTTACGTATTCGGTTAAAGACCCTGCCATCTATGAATTGTTAGAGGTAGCCAAAAAAGTATTTAACAATCATCTTGTTGATACGATCTCTTTATTAAAAAAAATGAAAAATAGCTAATCATTAAATGAAAATTTAGAGAAAAGGGAGGCTTGACTGACAAACCTCTCTTTTTCTATTCAAAAAAATTGGTTGACGAATGTCGAAAAACATTTTAATATATAAAAGCCCGTTTTTGCTTGCTTTAGTTTGGCAAATTGGTAATAAATTAAAGATAAAATAAAATGAGGAGGATATGAATGAACGCAGTCGTTGTTTCCGTATTAGTCATGTTAGGGCTTAGTTTACTAAGAGTAAACGTGATTTTGGCCCTTATAATTGCAGCTTTTACTGGAGGATTGCTAGGTGGCCTTGGTTGGCAAGGGACATTAGATACATTTATTGGTGCGATTGGTTCAAATGCTGAAATTGCTTTAAGCTATGCATTACTTGGTGCTTTGGCAGTGGCAATCGCCTATACAGGATTAATGCAATTATTTGTTCAATCTTTATCTAGAGTGTTAAAAGGGGCAAGGGGATTTCTTTTGGTCGTCATAGCGGTGATCTCTTCTTTTTCACAAAACTTAATACCTGTGCATATCGCTTTTATTCCGATTTTGATCCCCCCTTTATTAGCATTGTTCAATCGATTAAAAATTGACCGTCGTGCTGTTGCAGTTGCTTTGACATTTGGTTTGCAAGCACCTTACATGCTTATTCCAGCAGGATTTGGCTTAGTCTTTCATAAGATTGTTCAAGAAAATGTGGAGAAGTACGGACTAAGTATTGAACTTAACCAGTTACCATTTGCTATGCTACTTCCAACGTTAGGAATGGTTGTTGGACTATTTGTTGCAATTTTTATTACCTATCGTAAACCTAGAGAATATCAGGAGATCGAGATTGATCAAACCAAACATCAAGAAAAGATTCGTTTTAACTTTAAACATTTAGCTGCTATTATTGCTATTCTTATTGCTCTTGTTGTGCAGTTGCAAACAGAATCAATGGTTCTTGGTGGATTATCTGGATTAGTAGTGATGTATGTTCTTGGCGCGATAAAAATAAAAGAATCTGACGAGTTATTCACAAATGGTGTAAAGATGATGGCCTTTATTGGATTTATCATGTTGGTCGCTGGCGGATATGCTGAAGTGATCAATGCTACTGGTCAAGTTGAAAGCCTTGTAAAAGCAAGTGTAGATTTAATTGGCCAAAATAAATTACTAGGTTCCTTTATGATGCTTCTAGTTGGTTTACTTGTGACAATGGGAATTGGCACCTCTTTTGGAACAGTTCCTATCTTAGCTCCTATTTATGTACCTTTAGCAGCGGCATTAGGTTTTAGTCCATTGGCTACCGTTGCTATCATTGGAACAGCAGGAGCATTAGGGGATGCGGGTTCACCTGCGTCTGACTCCACATTAGGTCCTTCTTCCGGTTTAAATGCTGATGGCCAGCATAATCATATTTGGGATACAACGGTTCCAACGTTTATCCACTTTAACATTCCGATTATCGTCTTTGGTTGGATTGCTGCAATGATTTTATAAAGTTGATATAGTGATGAGTAAAGCAGGGGATTAAACTCCTGCTTTTTTTTTAAAAAAAGAAAGTATAACTTTCTTTCATTTGCCATATACAAACCTATTTTACTGATTATTTTTTTGTGGAAAAAATCGAGGGATGGTTTCCATCTCTTCTTTATATGAAGTACAGGTGGAAAGTGCCTTTTCTTCCACTTTAATTCGTATAGTTAATAGTAAGGTATTTAAAATAGGAAACAGGATAGCGGAGTAATAAGCTCCAAAGATAAGTGGAATCGTAATTATCTCTACCATTACGATCAAATAATTAGGATGTCTGATAAATTGATATGGACCTTTATGGATAGGTTTGCTGTTGGGAAGAATATAGATTCTTGTGTTCCAAAAACGCCCTAAGGAAGCCATCGTCCAAAACCTCATCCCTTGAGCCAATATAAAAATCGTGAAAGGAATTGGCCACCACGTAGGAAGGAAAGTAAGATCCGAGCTCTCAATATAGACACTTAATAAAAAAGTAATGTGTAGCATGACGATAAATGGGTAGTGTTTTTGCCCTACTTCGAACCCACCAAGCGATTCTATATAGACAGCGTTTTTCTTTGCAATATACAATTCAAAAATGCGTTGTAGGATGACAAAAGTAAGAAAAAGAGATAAAAAGGTCATTAGAAATCACTCCTTTATTTCATCCATTCTAATAGAATGATTTCGGAACTAAATCCGGGACCCAAGGCAATTAAGATACCATGCCCATTCTTAGGTGGATGACTTTTAAGCAACGCTTGTAAAACAAAAAGCACGGTTGGACTAGACATATTGCCATATTGGTTTAATATCTGTCTAGTGATCATCGTTTCTTGCTCAGTAATCTGAAAGGCATTTTCATAGGCCTCAATTATTTTGGTTCCACCAGGATGCAAAATAAAAAACTGAAGATCAGATAGAGTTAAATGGTGGTTTAATAAGAATTGATCCACATTTGGCTTCAATTCGTTTTGTACGATGCTTGGAATATCCTTTGAAAAAATCACCTTAAGTCCATTATTTCTTACATCCCATCCCATTACATCTAAACTATTTTTCCAGATCGTACTTTGTGAGTCAATCATTTTCAATCCTGCGTCTGTTTGTAAAACCTGATCACCTACAATTAATACCGCAGCAGCACCATCCCCAAATAATGAAGTGGCCACTAAGTTACTCTTTGAAAGATCGTTTCGTAAAAAAGCGAGTTCACCAATCTCTAGGGAAACGACTAAAACTTTATCATTAGGAAAAGCTCTGGAATATTCCATTGCTCTTGATAGACCTGCAGCCCCCCCTGCACAACCCAATCCCCAAATGGGTGTTCGTTTGATATGAGGATTAAAATGAATGTCTGGATCATTAAACAAATAGGCATCGATACTTGGTGTAGATAGTCCAGTGCTAGAAATAAATAGAATGTGATCGATATCTTCAGTAGCAAAAGGGGTGTTCTTTAGACAGTGAAAAATAGCTTGTTTAGATAACTCAATCGCATTTTTTACATAAATCATGTTTTTTTCTTCAAATGTGTGTTCTACTTCAAACCATTCGATGGGTACACAAAAGTGTCGCTTTGTAATCTGAGTATGGTCAAAGATGCGTAATAATCGATCTATATCTTTAAAATGGTCTTTAAATAATATTTTGGAAAAATTCTTAGCTGTTTCTTGGCTAATTTCGTAAGGGGGGACGGCTGTTCCAACAGAAATTATATATGACACATCATCATCTCCAAAACCTATTTTCCTAATTATTCCCAAAAAATAAAAAGATATGTAAGGCTATAAACCAGAATTTAACTCGTATGGCGAAAAGAAAAAAGCGCAAAATGAAAAAGTAAGCGATTGGCTTACATCACAAAATTTTTAGGAGGGGTTTATTAGTGACTCAACAACAGCAACAACAATTGCAACAAGCCATGAAAGCAGTTCAACAGGCTCAACAAGCGGTTCAACAAGCAACAAGTCAAAACAATCCTGCTCAGTTGCAGCAAGCTCAGCAGCAATTACAACAGGCAACTCAACAGGTTCAGTCTGCTGTAGGGAGCATGGCGGGTCAAAATCAACAACAGTTGCAACAGGCCCAACAACAATTACAACAAGCGACACAACAATTACAGCAGGCTACCCAATCTGTTCAACAGAGCCAAAACCAAGCCTAAAAATTTTAATTCCTCGCAAAGGCATCCTAAAATGGGTGCCTTTTTTATTATGCAAACGTTAACATTTATCATAAAAACATGATAGAATAGAAAAAGTAGACAAAACCAATCAAGTTTGAGGAGGATACAAATGGAAAGAAAGTGGTGGAAAGAAAGCGTTATTTATCAGATCTATCCACGTAGTTTCATGGATAGCAATGGAGATGGAATTGGTGACTTACAAGGAATCATTTCCAAACTAGATTATCTAAAAGAGCTGGGAGTAGATGTGATTTGGCTTTCTCCTGTTTATCAATCACCAAATGACGATAACGGTTACGATATTAGCAATTATCAAGAGATTATGGATGAGTTTGGTACCATGGAGGATTGGGAACAACTTCTCGATGGCTTACATTCCCGAGAAATGAAGTTGATTATGGATCTTGTTGTTAACCATACATCTGATGAACATCCTTGGTTTATTGAATCTAGGTCTTCTAAAGATAATCCTTATCGTGATTATTATATTTGGCGTTCAGGTAAAAATGGTAAAGAACCAAACAACTGGGAATCCGCGTTTAGTGGATCTGCTTGGCAATATGATGAGAAAACAGATGAATATTACTTACATCTTTTTTCTAAGAAACAGCCAGACCTCAACTGGGAAAATCCAAAAGTTCGTCAAGAAGTATATGAAATGATGACCTGGTGGTTAGATAAAGGAATTGATGGCTTCCGTATGGATGTGATTAACTTTATCTCAAAGGTTGAAGATCTACCTAGTGCACCGATTCAAAATCCAAACAAACTTTACCAATCGGGTGGACAATTTTTCGCTAATGGTCCAAGAATCCATGAATTTTTACAAGAAATGAATCGAGAAGTATTATCCAAATACGATATTATGACGGTTGGAGAGACGCCAGGTGTTACTCCGCAAGATGCTGTCCTTTATACAGGAGAAGACCGTCATGAACTTAATATGGTCTTTCAATTTGAGCTAATGGATGTAGATAGTGGCCCAAATGAGAAATGGGACTTAAAGCCTTGGAAATTGACAGAGATCAAGCGTATCATGTCCAAATGGCAAAATGAACTAAACGGAAAAGGCTGGAACAGTCTATACATGAACAACCATGACCAACCGAGAATGGTCTCCCGTTTTGGCGATGATACGACATATCGCATACCATCTGCTAAAATGTTAGCCACCTTTTTACATACTTTACAAGGAACCCCCTATATTTATCAAGGGGAAGAAATCGGGATGACCAACGTTCGTTTTGACACGATTGATGACTATCGAGACATTGAAACCTTAAACATGTATAAAGAGTATGTAAATGAACGTCACATCGATCCACAAAAAGTCATGGAGAGTATCTATGTAAAAGGTAGAGACAATGCAAGAACACCAATGCAATGGGATGAGAGTGAACATGCAGGCTTTACAACGGGAACGCCGTGGATTGCTGTCAACCCAAACTACAAAGAGATTAACGCTAAAAAAGCATTAGAGGATCCAGATTCTATTTTTCAGTACTACAAAAAGTTAATTCAATTAAGGAAAGAACATCCTATTATCGTTTATGGAGATTATAAGCTTCTGCTAGAGGATGATGAAAAAATCTATGCTTATACGAGAAGCTTTGGTAAGCAAAAGCTGTTAGTGATTCTGAACTTCAGTAAAGATCAGGTTCCATTCCATTTGCCAGAAGAAGTTCAATTTAACAGCAAAGAATTACTTATCAGCAACTATTCAGTAAATGAAGCTCAAGAGATCAAACAGTTTTCGTTACAACCCTATGAAGCAAGGGTATATTTAGTAAGTTAAGTTAATCAACAATAAAGAGGCACCTCTATAAAGAGGTGCTATATTTTTTGCTAAATAATATATGGCCCTAAGAGGATAATAATCAACCATAGATTGATACCAATATAGTAGGAAATTTCTTGTAACCCAGACCATTCTTTGTTTTTACCTATTTTTACAGCAAACCATGTAAACAATGCTAAAAGAAGTGGGATGATGAAAGAGCTTCCTGTGAAGGTTAAATAGTTTGGTGCATACGTATAAAAGGATGAGTTAAAGATCTTTTGGATAAACAATAGTTGTGTTCCTAAATACAATAAAATACTTGTTAATTTAACCCAGCTCACACCTTTTTCTACAAGATTAAAATTGTAGAAGAGTAAGACGACGAGAAAGATAGTAGGTGGAACAACCCATAGCATACCATTAAATATTACGAGTAAAGAGACTGCGAAAGCTAATAATGAATCAGATAACGCATTGATCCAGTCATTTGTATTTAATTTTTGACTCTCTTGTAAGATAGTTGGGTCTGTTGTCGTTCCCATCAGTTCATACTTGTTTTTTGTAAGATAGTCTAACCACAAAATTAAACCATCATCAATCCAAAAGGGTTGAACAGATAGTTCAGAAGTCGTACTTCTTTTATTTGTTAACCATTGTTTATTTTCATACTTTGCTTCATAAATATTTACGGCACTTTTCTTTGGGGCGATCAACCCTTCAGCTGAAAATAAAAGAACAGGTTGATTTTCTTTTAAGGATAGATTAAGATACTGCGGATTCTCTATAGGAATTTGGCTTAATTCTTCTTTAATTTTGACCTGTTCAAACTGTGGCTTTTCTGCAATTGCATCTAGTAACATTGTTGTATAGAATGCCCTATAAGTAGTAACACCTTGTTTTGTACTTGAGATCGAGTAAATAAAATGAAGTTTATTTTCTTGCTGATTATATACATATTGAATATCCGCAATTGATTCCCCAGCATACTCAGATAAAGAAAACAAAGAAATGATCTCGTAACCCTTTTTCTGCTTGGAAGGATTAAATAGTTCTAATTGCAAATCATTGGCATTGATATTTTCTATGGTAATGAAAGAAGAATCTTCGTTTAAAATAATCGATTCAATCTTGTATTGAGTTTGGCCAACAGGAACAATAGAGAAGTCATTCCTATCCACCGAAAACAGTTGTTTTCCTTGCCAATATAAAATTAGATCCTGATTGGCTATCATTCCATCCACATCAGGTGCTAATACTTTTTCCTTTTCTCCGTTAATGTGTACTAATTTTCCCTCTTTGATATAAATGACGTTTTGTCTGTCTATCCAAAAGGGTTCTAAGGTTGGGATTTTAATAGGAATTGTTGATTGCTTGCTTACTTTCAGTCGATTATTGATTACAACATGATTGATATGTTCTCCAGTAGTGGCATAGATGTGATAGCCATCTGTTGTTTTAACCCAAAAAGGTTTTGCATTTGCTGTAGTAAGAGGTAAAGAAATAGAACGACTCCATCCATCACTTGGTAAAGCTTTTTCTTCTTGTAAGTTTTGTGCAAAAAGTAATAATAATAGTGCAATAGTTACCAAGATTGGTATAAACCAAGGCTTTAATTGTTTATGTTGTTTGTCTTTTGTCACGTTTCCCCAACTTCCTATCTAACGAATTTTCAGTCAATGTAAAAAATTCTACATTTCAAGTTAAAAATCCTTTTAAGATATTTTATCTAGAAAAGTATGATTTCCTCGATTATATAAACAATATAGACTTAATTTGATACACGTTTTGGAATCATGATAAAATAAAAAAGAAAAACAGGTATGTAGCATTGAAAGGTGAGAGAGGATGGAAAATAAAGAAAAATTAGCAGTTGACCTTTTTATCAAATATTCATCTAGAGATCTAGCTGTTTTTAAACAAGCTGTTGCAAAAGCCAAAATGATCATGATCCGAGATATTCATTTAAATGAGCGGTTCAAACCGCAAAAATATGCGAGGTATTTTTTAACGTTTAGAATTTTAAAGTTACCGGAACAAAAACCACTACCTCAATTTAATATTTTTCAACAAAGAATTGAACGCTTGCAAAATGCAGCTTTGTCGTTAGAATTATTAGAAATACAGCTACAAAATCTAGGCCAGATTCAAGAGGAATTATTTTGTTATTTGGAAATTGGCGGGTTGTATGTATTAGAAGAAGATCCCGCAGATCAAAAACCCTGGTATAGCTTATTCTGATTACTTTTGTGCGTTTCTTTCTCACTTCACCCATCTTTCATCCTCCTTTATTTTGCTCTTCATAATTTCTCGTAAAAAACATAAAATGTATGTAGATAGGGGAGATGATTATGCTACAACAAGTAAATCAATTTAGAGATGAAATCATGTCAAAAGAAATAGGGACATTGATTATCCCGAAAAAAAATGTAATTGTGATTCGTTCTAAATGGAATTTGGAACAGGCGCTGAATAAATTAATTGAATCAGGTTGGTCTTCTGTTCCTGTATTAAATGATCAAAACGAAGTAGAAGGGACTATAAGTAAAACGTTAATCTTAGAACACGCTAGATTAGAAAGAGTACCTTTTTACCATGATTTTCAAAGAAAATTAGTTCATGATTCAATGCAAAGTCACGTTCCTACTTTAAGTGAAGATACCCTTTTACGTTATGGAATTGAATTATTGGTTGATTGGCCATATTTGCCTATTGTTAACAAACAGAAGAAATTTAGTGGAATTCTTACTCGAAGATCCGTTTTGGATTATTTATTAAAAGTGTTTTATGAAGAAGTAAATGAGTAAGAGGAACCCTCCAAAAAAGTGTAACTTTTTAAATGTTTACACGTATTTATAATTAAGAAAAAGTATTAAGGGGGACTACATGAAGGATTATCGAATTTTTGCAGCTTTAAGTTATTTTAGTATCTTTTTTGCTGGATTTATTTTTCCGCTAGCCGTATATTTTATTGTTAAAGATGATGAAATCAAACATCATGCTAAGAGAGCATTGATTTCTCATATATTACCTTTTTTAACGTTTATCATTGTTGTCTTTGGCATGATAAGTGGTTCCACTGGTTCTGTGATTGGCTCAATGATTTTATTTATGATTTTAAACTTTTTTATTGTCATTTGGAATGTGATTCAAGGAATAAAAGTATTGATGTAATCTCTTTTTTTCATTAAAAAAAGTGGCAAATTTTAAAAATTTTCTATTGTACTTACAGAATATGTGAAATAAAACCTGACTTTTGCAGCAAAATCAAAGAAAAAACAGCCTTGAACCCGCATGAATGTTGGTTTCTTGGCTGTTTTTGTATGTCCAAGAGTTGTAGTGAAAATTACCCTTTTTTGACCTCTCCCAAAATTTTTTTTATTTCTCCAAGTGACATGTATTTCTTTCCGAATTCGATGTCTAATTCCTTACCGATGTCGGTCAGTATT